>NZ_CAWVOK010000026.1:0-122106 GCF_963930935.1 Candidatus Xenohaliotis californiensis | reverse complement strand
CCACGAAATCTTGGTAAAAGTGAAGGATGCACGTTAATACAACCATATTTTGCTGTATCTAAAAAATGTTTGGGCAATAGCAAACCATATGAAACTACAAATATTAAATCAACATTAGGTGCTGGTTCCATTTTCAATGTTGATGGACATAACACCTGTAAACCCATCTTTACAGCAGCAAAATGTACGGGAGTTTTTGTAATATTGCCACCTCTACCAGCTGGCTTAGGTTGTTTTGTATACACACATTCCAAATGGATGCTAGGCATAGAGACTAATGATTCAAGAATTGGTACAGCAAATTCAGATGTTCCCATAAAAATTATTTTATACACAATTACAGTCCAGTAGAACCAAACCCCTTATCACCTCTTTCACTTGAAGATAAGCTATCTTTTAAAATAAATTTAATAGTAGGGACTTCTTTTACTAACAACTGTGCTATACGCATACCTCTGGAAATAATAAAATCATTTTTACCAAGATTTTTCAAAATTATTTTCAATTCTCCACGGTAATCAGCATCAATTGTTGCTGGTGAATTTAGCACAATAACACTATGCTTGAATGCTATACCAGATCTAGAGCGTATCTGTGCCTCATAGTTTGCTGGAATCTGGATTGCTATACCTGTTGGCACAACAGCTACATCACCTGGCTTTATTGTAATGTCTGTAGTTATATCTGCCATTAAATCAACACCTGCACTCTGACTAGTTGCATAAGTTGGTAAAGGTAGATCTACTGAATTACTAACCCTGTTAACAAAAACTTCAACATACTTCTTCTTAGTTAAAACATCAAATGACATAACAAACCAAAATACAATTATAAAAACAATTATTACAATATAAAAAACATATTTTCCAAAAATCAAGTATAATTTTTCTTAAATAAAGCATTGTATAGCATATAGCATAGCTCACAGCCATAGCTAAAAACATAAAAAATTTCTAGACAAACATTATAATGCAATAACACAATTTGTCATTAAACAAGTTCCATTATTAAATTTTTAAATGCTCTGCCACGCTTATTGAAATCTTGCCACTGGTCAAAAGATGCAAAACCTGGAGAAAAAAGAATTGTCACTGGCTCACCAAATAATAAAGCTGTCTTTAATGCTTCAGCAAAAGCTTTATCTAAATTTTCATAAAAAACACTATTAACACCCTTACTTAACAGTATATTGCTAAACACTTCCCCCATCTCACCTATAGTAAAACATTGCAAAACATTGTTAAAATTAACCCCATCCAATGCTAGATTTAAGTTGCAATTTTTATCCTTCCCACCAGCAATCCAATATATATTTCTCAAAGAGCTTAGTGCAAATAAAGCTGACTCAATATTAGTTGCTTTGCTATCATTAATAAAAAGAATGTTGTTATATTCACAAACTATCTCCATTCTATGCTCTAGTGGCTTAAATGATGATATTGCTGTTACTATATTATTTTTGGCAGTAAAACCAATGCAACTACAGTATGCTGCAAGAATACTAAGCTTATTTAAAGAAGTAGGAAAAATATTATTACTTAGCAACTCAGCCAATATTTTATTTTCCTTTATAGAAACAATGCTATCACCCTTAATTATTATATCAGCTTCAATATTGCCTAATGGAGAAACAAATATGATTTTGTTTTGAATATTAACATCAGATAATGTGCTAACAATATTCATACAATTCCTATCATCAACATTTAGAATAGAAAGATTTTTCTGGTTATGCAATATACGTTTCTTACTATTACAATAACTTTGAAAACTATCATATCTATCCAAATGATCTGGAGTAATATTTAGCAAGATACTTATGTCAAAACAAGCATTATCAAGCAAATCTAATTGAAAAGATGATAGTTCAAGCACATATATATCAGCATAATTTGCAGAAAGCACTGCTATGCCAACATTTCCAAGCAATTCAACACTAATTCCTGATAATTTTAGAATGTGCACTATAAGTGATGCTGTAGTAGATTTACCATTTGTACCAGTTATACATATAAACTTAGCACTATCTTTCTTAGCCTCCCAAAATAACTCAACATCACCAATTATCCTACAGTTGTTTTTCCTAGCTATATTAACAACATCATGAGCATCAACAAACAAAGGAATGCCAGGGCTCAATGCTAACACATCTATCTCAGGCCAATTGCAAAGAGTGTAGTGTTTTGTAAAAATATTTGCATCTGGATATTTTGCAATAATTTTTAACACATCTGGAATTAAACTAACATCTCTGTCATCAAGCAAAAAAACATTTGCACCACCAGCAACAAAAGACTCAGCCATAGCTATACCAGTAACTCCCATACCAAAAATAGCAATATTATTATCTTTGTAGCTATCTAAAATGATCATTTTTTACCTCAGCTAGTATAGTATTAAAACTTTTTGAACCAATAAAAAGCTGTCCAGTATTATCATCAGATTTTACCACTAATCTTTGCTTCCCATTGTGGGTAACTACTTCAGATAAAAATTTTTGTTTATATGCCATAGTAATATTATTATCCAAAAACAGTTGTGAAAATATAGAGGTATCATGCCATGGCATGCTAACAATTAATTTATCAAATAAATCATTTATAAAATTAAACATGTTCATAGATTCAATAATCATCTGTACCTTAATTCCATAAGAATATGCAGCAATAACTCCTCCCATATCAACATCAATATCACTAGAAGTATAATTTAAGGTTTTAACATCCACATAAAAACTATCTAATGCACTAATGCTAGCAAAAAAATCAATTTTAGTGTCAACTTCAGGAGTATGGCCAACTATACTCACATCCCATCCAGTAGCTTTGCCTTTAACAATATCAACTTTTTTAGCTAAAGCACTGAAAAATATGCTATCTTCATTAGAACTAGAGTTAATGTTGGCAATATTTATATAATCAACAACTTTATTATCTATAGAAATATTTTTCATCTTCAACAAAAATAATGACTTAGAAAAAGCAATCTTAATCCTCAAATTATCTAATGTATTTGGATACTGCACACCATTTTTATCAAATGATTTTATTTCCTTTAAATCAAAGATTAGATTTTTAGCCAAAATATCAGAATAAATCAATAAATTTGAAGCTTTAACACTCCCATTAACTTTAGTAAAGTCAAAACTAGGGTTTTTCATATTTACTGCAAAGAACCCATTTAAACCTAAAACTCTATTGCTATCAGTAGCAGAAAAACGAACACCACGTGCTGAATGAAAAAATAAGTTACCTGATGCCAGATCACTAATAATGTATGCACCCACCATCCAAACTACCAGCAATACAATTAGTATGCCCATAACTATAAAAAAAAATATTGATTTTAATTTAATCAAATTTGATTCATTCATCTTCAATATCTTCTGGTATATTAACAATCATACCATCCATATCCTCTGTGAGCATTATTTGACAACCAAGCCTAGAGGTAGGCTGTACGTTAAATGCCATATCAAGCATATCATTTTCCTCTTCAGATATTTCAGGCACTTTATTATACCATTCACTGTCTAATGCTACATGACATGTGGTACAGGCCATCGCACCACCACAAGCACCACTCATGCTTGTATTAGCATTAAGCTGTGATGCCTCCAATAAGGAAATACCAATAGGTGAAAGTATGCTTTTTTTCTCCCCAGAACTAGTAATAAAATTTATAGTTATTTGCTTAGCAATCATTTTAAAAACCATAAAATAAGTAGCTGGTCACTAATTATATCTATCTATAAAAAATATTCAAAGATTATCTAAAGATTCTAGTTGTTTAAAATATAATGGTATTAAATTATAGCTCTTAGAGATAAAAAGACTATCAATCTCCTTAACAATGTTTTGCAAATCATCAACCACCATGACTCTATCACTGCTCAATATACTGACAATCCACTGTTCACTAAAACCATTAATCTTCAGCATATACTTAGCTCTCTGCAAAGGTGAGCATAAAATATTATATGCAATTTGCAATAAATCACTATCATTTGTATTTTTCTTTTTTAAAAAATTATTTTTTAACTCTGGCAAATTAATGTCATATTGCTCTTTTAAATCTAGTAAATCAAAATAGCTAGTATGCATAAAGGTCTCACCACATCCACAGTGAGCATTGGCATTAGGATTATGAAAAACAAAACGAGAATTTAATCCTTTTGTTTCAAAATCAATGACTAAGCCAAACAAATAAATCAAAGACTCACCATCAACAATAAACCTAATATCTGGCATATCTTTGTTACTGCTTGGTACTTGCATAAGTATATCTGATTTCTTAATTTCTGTTGCATGCTCTATAACATATCTCATGTCTAAACAACTTTTCTTAGTTCTCATAGCTTTAATTTTAACGCTACAAGATAAAGCATCTTCAGCCATGCCATATTGCATAATCTTATGCAATTGACTAATGGCTGCATTAGTGAGTTTAACAATATTTTTATTGCCTAAATTCAACATACTAATTGGATAAACTGCTATCTAGTGAATAGTGCTCATTCTTATTTTCTTCATCAAGCAAGCTATCACTCTCCTCTTTGCCATTATTAGGCAAGCAATTGCTATCTTTATTCTCAAATCTGATGCTATATTGCAGCAATGCATCACTTATTACCTCTTCAGCCAAAACTGAACAATGAAATTTTACAGCTGGCAAACCTAGATCATTGTATATATCTTTATTGGTGATGCTTCTTGCTTCTTCTATAGTTTTACCTATAATAAGAGTTGTTAAATAAGTGCTAGATGCTATAGCTGACATACAGCCAAATGTTTTAACTTTTGCATCTAATATCTTGCGTGTGACTGGATCAACTTTTATATCTAATGTCATTAAATCACCACAAGCTGCTGAACCAGCCTTTCCTCTAACAACATTTGGATCATTTTTATCCAAGCTACCAATATTTTGAGGATTATTGTAATAGTTGTTAATATTATCATTATATTTCATATTCATCTACACATTTATTATTAAATAAGTTGCAAATTATTATTTTGCTCTTGAAGCTCTTCCCACAGTGGACTCATGTCACGCAGTACTGGAAGTACATTCTTCACAGAATTTATTACGTAATCTACTTCATCACTAGTTGTAAACCTGCCCATACCAAATCTAATAGCCGTATGAGCCAAGCTAGGTTCTGTATCAATTGCCTTCAAAACATGTGATGACTCTAAAGAACTAGAGGTACATGCAGAACCAGAGCTAACAGCTATATTACTTATAGCACCCATCATACTCTCACCCTCAACACAAGCAAAGCTAAGATTTATATTACCAGGAAAACGCATATCCATGCTACCATTTAAATGCACATAAGGAGTCTTTAAAACCAATTGATCATAAAACTTATTGAAAAACACCTTCAACTTTTTTAGTTCAGGTAACATTTCCATACTAGATAATAGCGCCGCCTCACCAAAGCCAACAGCTAATGGCACTGGCACTGTACCAGAGCGCATACCACGCTCTTGCATACCACCATGAATTATTGGAGTAATTCTTACTTTTGGATTCCTTCTAATATATAGCGCACCTATACCTTTGGGTCCATATATCTTATGGGCAGAAATACTTAATAAATCTATATTCATCTGATTTACATCAATAGGAATTTTTCCAAATGCTTGTGCAGCATCAGTATGAAAAAAAACACCTTTCTCTCTACATAGTGCTCCAATTTTCGCTAATGGTTGAATTGTGCCAATTTCATTATTGATGGCCATTATTGAAACTAAAATAGTTTTTGGTGTAATCATCTCACACAAAACATCTAGATCAATAACACCACTTTTTTGTACTGGCAAATAGCTAACATTAAAACCTCTGCTAGATAAATAACGTCCAGTATTTATAATGCATTTATGCTCTATAGCAGAAATAATAATATGATTATAATCTTTTCTATAAAAGTCAGAAACGCCTTTTAATGCTAAATTATTTGACTCAGTTGCACCAGAGGTGAAAATTATCTCTCTGGGGTCTGCATCAATAATACTTGCAACTTTTTTTCTAGAATCCTCAACAGCCTCATCAGCCTCCCAACCAAAACAATGGTCTCTAGAGTGACAATTGCCAAACTTATCCATAAAATATGGCATCATAGCTTCCATAACTCTAGGGTCAAGAGGTGTAGTGGACTGATAGTCCATAAAAATATTTTTATTTTTCACATAAACCTCATATTTTCAGAAAATTTTTACATAAGTCCTTCCAATGTGTTAAAAAAATCTCTACATCTGCTTTCTTTGTATTCCAGCCAAAACTTATTCTTACAGCATTTTTTCCTATTATATCAGAATGGCCCATGGCACGCAATACATGGGACGAATAAAGCAAGCCACTTGAACATGCACTACCAGCACTTATTGCAATATTATGCATGTCAAAATAAGCTACTTGTGCACTTTTATGTATATTTGCAGTAGCAAAACACGATGTATTCGGCAGTCTTTTAGTGCCATATGAGACAATAACAAGTCTATCATCTATATAATTCAACATTTCTCTCTCCATATTATCTCTTAAGAGTTGCACTGCTGACATTTTATCAACCAATTCACTAAGCCTTTCCATTAGCAATGCTGCACAAGATATTGCTAAAATATTTTCACTACCTGAGCGTAACCCATTTTCTTGACCACCACCATGAATTAATGGTTTTAACTCAATATCATCACGAAATAACAATGCACCACAACCATAAACAGCACCAAATTTATGCGCTGATACTGTCATGGCATCAACACCTAATTCCTGAAAATCTACTGGTATTTTACCTACTGCCTGTGCAGCATCTGTATGTAAAATTGCATTATATTTCTTTACTATATTAGATATTTCTCTCATTGGCTGTATAACACCAGTCTCATTATTTGCCAACATAATTGATACAATTACCCTATTATTTTTTGCATGATTGGCAAGAAGATTGTCTAAGCAATGCACATCAACCTCACCAGATATGTTGACTGGCAGAACTATAGGATCACTTGCAGCATTTATAATTGATAAATGCTCTGTAAATGGTAGAATAATTAATTTATTTAAAAAACTTTTAATAAACAAATTATTAGCTTCAGTGCCAGATGCAGTAAAAATACATTTAACATTAGCAGGACAATTTAACGCTTTAAGAAAATTTTGTCTAGCTTCTTCAATTATACTACGTGCTTTTTGTCCAGGGGTATGTGTTGATGATGCATTAGAGTTATTCATTGCATATTTTAATAAATTATCTAAAACAGCAGGATGTAGTGTAGTAGATGAATTATGGTCAAAATACCACATATTGCTAATCATAATATTGTTTTGTTTTTTTGTTGTGCTATGGTATATGTTATCTTTAATAAGATTGCAAAAAAATTATTATTATATAATAATATATTAATATATTAAACAATTATAAAATTACTTATAATTTAACTTTTTAAAATTTTAAAAAATAGGTATTGTTATGGAGGTTTTATGGTTGAGGTTTTATTTAATGGTCCAGCTGGTCGCATAGAAGGTGTTTATCATAAATCACCCTCACCAAATGCACCAGTAGCACTAGTCCTGCACCCTCATCCAACATATGGGGGAACAATGAATAACAAAATTGTTTATTATTTATATAAAACATTTGCTCTTAATAATTTTAGTGTATTGAGAATAAATTTCCGAGGAGTTGGTAAATCTACTGGTGAATTTAGCAAAGGTGCAGAAGGATTAAATGATGCAGCAGCTGCAATGGATTGGCTACAAAGCAGATACAATGGCAACATGATTTACTGGATTGCTGGTGTTTCATATGGCGCATGGATAGCAATGCAACTTTTAATGCGCCGTCCAGAAATTGTCAACTTTGTATCAGTGTCACCACCAATTGGCTTATATGACTTCTCATTTCTTTCTCCTTGTCCAACTACTGGGCTTATTATTCAAGGCGACAATGATAATATCGTTAAAGAAGAAAATGTAAGTAGCTTAATATCGCAAATTAAAGCGCAAAAAAGCAATTTAATTGACTATTATGTATTGCATGGTGCAAATCACTTTTTTGACAAAGAAACAGATGATATAATAAAATTACTTGATGAGTATATAAAAAAGCAAATGCACATTTTCAATACTACTGGTGGTATTAAAACTGATAAAAAACGCCGCCGCTTAAAGGTTTAATGACTCCTGTACAATTAGGATAGCTAATTGGAAGTCCTTTTATAGAACGCACTGCTAAATATGCAAATGCCTGCGACTCTATATTATTACTATTAATATCTAAATTATCTGCATTTACTATATCTATGTTTTTAGAAAAATTTTTTAAAAGACTTGTTATCAAATAATTTTGACAACCACCTCCTAATATAAGTAATTTCGACAAATTACATGAATCAAGCATGTCTAGAATAGGTTTGACAGTGCAAAATGCTGCTGTTGTGAGTGCATCCTCTGAAGAAAGATTATAGAAATTTTTCATATATTTATAAAAATAATTTTTATCCAATGACTTGGGTATTGGCATTTGAAAAAATGAATCTTGTAGAACTATATCAGATACTGCACTATTAATATTTCCCATATTGCTAGTAGTTGTCAAGGGAAGTTTTCTATCATTAAGTATGCAATCAATAATACAACAACCTGGCCCTACATCACCAGCCATCATTCTTTCTTCAGATTCAGCAACAATAGTAATATTAGATATTCCACCTATATTCACAATCCCAGTCCCAATGCCTATCAAACCTGACAAAAAATTTTGATGATATATTGGTACAAGTGGTGCCCCTTGCCCACCATATAAAATATCTCGTTCACGAAAGTTAAATACTACTGGAGTCTGCAAATGGTAAGCTAATAAATATGGATCACCTATTTGTAAAGTAAACATTAATTCTGGCTCATGATGAATTGTTTGCCCATGAAAACCAACAATTTCAGCTGAATGTAACTCATCTGGACTAAACAAATGCTTAACTGCTTCAATATGTTTTATAGTAAGCTCACGTGCTATGCTCCATTGATCACCAAAGCCTGACATTAAATGATTTATTTTTTTCTGTAAGTGTTTTGGATATGGCATAAAACCATCTTTCACAACCTTAATGTCATGCAAGCCATTGGTCTCTATCAACGAAACATCCACACCATCAGCTGATGTGCCACTCATCAATCCTATAGCTAAATATGATTTATTAAATTCAATATGTTTATGTTTATCTTGCATGTTATGCAAATCATCCACGATCATCTGCTCTAACCTCAGCATAATTAACAACTTTTTTAACACCAGCAATCCTACTTATAGCGTCAAGAACAATGTCTATTTCATCTTGATTTCTGGCAATACCCATGACATAAACCACTCCCTGAACTGTCTCTATGCTATAGTTAGCCATTCTAACATTTTTATGTAAAATCAATTTACCTTTAGCACTAGTTGTTATTACACTATCACGTAAATATGTCTCAAATTTTCCTTTATTGCTTATTTGTATTTCATCTGCAACAGCATTAACCCCTTGCACACCCCATGATAATTTCACAGCATCAATCTTCAATCTTGGATCATCAACTAAGCCAGTTAACACTACAGAACCATCTACAGATTTAACAGAGATAGCCAAAAATAAATGTTTAAAATTATATTTCCTAAAACTATTTTTTATTCTTGCCTTAATAATTGTATCATCAACTATAGTGCCAAATGTTCGCTCTTGTCTACTAGTGACACCAGCAATAGTAGTAGCAGTGGCAGTTCCTATAATAGCCGCTGTACAACCTTGTAACAGTTGAATTATTAAAGCAAATATAATTAAAACATATATTTTATTATACACAACACACCTACCAAATACTCAAAATCATAAAATAATCTTAAATAAGCTGTTACATATTGTAAACTGATTAAAGTTTACAATGCAGGACTTTTATCTTATTATTATCTATCTTTACTCTACACTATTGGTCTTAAAAGTATGTGTGGGATATTTGGTATGTACAATAGTGCTGCTAACATTGTTGAATCACTACTCTCAGCTTTAAAAAAACTTGAGTACAGGGGATATGACTCTACTGGCATAGCAATTATAGACAAACAAAATAATCTTATATGTCATAAAACACCTGGTAAGCTCAGTGATTTAAAAAAAATTGTTCCTAAATCACTAAGTGCTAATATTGGTATTGGACACACTAGGTGGGCTACTCATGGCATGCCAACCCATACAAATGCTCATCCTATATGTAATGATAAACTGGCAATTGTACATAATGGAGTTATAGAAAACTACCTAGAAATCAAAGAAGAATTAATCAATGAAGGCTATAAATTTTCTTCAGAAACTGATACAGAAATTTTAGCTTCTCTAATTAGCAGCAACCTAGCAAAAGGAATGAATCCAAATTTAGCATGTGCAAAAAGCTTAGCTAGAATAGATGGATCATTTGCAATAGCAATAATATTTAAAGAATATGAAAATCTATTAATTGGTGCAAAAAAAAAATCACCATTAGTTGTAGGATACAGCGATCATGCATTTATTATAAGCTCAGACCTTTATGCACTACCACCATCTGATGTTGAAAAATACATATCATTACAAGATGCAGACATGATAGTGTTAAAAAATGGGAAATTTACAATCTATGATCATGCAAACAAGATAGTTGACAGAAAAAGTAACCCAATACCTAAGTTGCCAACAAAAATTTTTGATAAAAGTGGCTACCAACATTTTATGCTTAAAGAAATAATGGAGCAACCAACTACTATACAAAACACAATATCTAAATTTTACAATCCAACAACCAACAATATTGACTTTAATTTTTTGCTGCCAATAATAAAATCAATGAAAAAGTTAACTATAATAGCCTGTGGTAGCTCATATTTTGCTGGATTTATAGCAAAGCATTGGTTTGAAGACATTACATCAATCACAACAAGCATTGAGCTAGCATCAGAATTTTGCTATCGCGAGCCTTTTATAGAAAAAGAGGAAACATTTCTATTTATCTCACAATCCGGTGAAACAGCAGATACATTACTAGCACTACGCAAGCTAAAATCGTTACATATTAATAAATTAATTGCTATTGTCAGCTTTGCAGAAAGCAGCATTGCAAAAGAGGCTGCACATATTCTAGAAACGCCAATTGGTCCAGAAATTAGCGTAGCATCAACAAAATCATTTACTGCCCAATTACTAACACTCCGAATGCTATCACTTACTGCTGCACTAAATAACAACAGCATAGCACTAGAAAAATACAAAAAAATATTGCATCAAACCATACAACTACCACTATATATAAA
This sequence comes from Candidatus Xenohaliotis californiensis, assembly GCF_963930935.1. Taxonomy (NCBI): domain Bacteria; kingdom Pseudomonadati; phylum Pseudomonadota; class Alphaproteobacteria; order Rickettsiales; family Anaplasmataceae; genus Candidatus Xenohaliotis; species Candidatus Xenohaliotis californiensis. The sequence continues at coordinate 110,780 of NZ_CAWVOK010000026.1, read as the reverse complement.
ACAACTATTATGCAATTTATCAATAGTCTATGAGGCAGCTAATCTGTTGTCAAAACACAATAATGTGATATTTTCTGGTAGGGGTGATTCATTTGGCATTGCTCTTGAGGGTGCATTAAAAACTAAGGAGCTGTCATACATACATGCTGAAGCCATACCAGCTGGTGAGTTAAAACATGGAAGTATAGCACTAATAGATAACAACTTCCCAGTTGTGATGATCAATCCAAGCAACCATTTATTTCAAAAGACAATGTCAAATACTCAAGAAATTTATGTACGTAAGGCAAAAATAATTGGAATAACAGATATAGATGGAGCAAAAGCAATGTCTAAAATATGTCATTGCACAATAATATTACCATCATACCATAACAGCATAAACCCTATAACATATGCTATTATAATCCAAGCAATAGCATATCAAACAGCACTTTTGCGTGGTGTTGATATAGATAGACCACGCAATCTTGCAAAATCTGTAACAGTAGAATAATCACATAAAATGTATTAAACTCATTTTTTAAATTATAAGCTAATTAATTTTAATATTTTCACTTTGTTTAACTGAAAGAAACCATTCAACTGTTTTTCTAAGACCAGAGCTAATATCATGATTGGCTATAAAACCAATTTGCTGCTTAGATACTAAGTCATCACATACACGCCATGAATGCTGATCTTGTTCATATGAAACAAATTTAATTAAATCAGCATAAAGCTGTTTATTCTCTCTAGGTATTAATTCATCCATAATACTGCAAATTTTATGCACAATATCAATAGTATAATAAGTGTTGCTAGGTGATACAAAATAAGTTGAACCAGCTTTCCCTCGTGTAATAGCTAGATACATAGCATCACAATGATCACTAATATAAAGCCAATTTCGAACGTGCTTACCATCACCACGTATCGTAATTGAACACTCTCTAAAAGCATTATACATAACAGATGGCACAAGAGATGCAAGATTTGTTTGATATGGACCATATATACTAGGTGTTATCATTGCAATAGCTGGAAAACCAAATGACTCATGCCATGCTTTAATTGCATGAAATTTAAATGCCAATACTGCGCCATAAACAGAAGATGGTTTAATTAAAGATTGACAGCCAATCTTTGACCCAAATTCACCAGGGTCAAAAATATCTACTGGAAAAGTCCTTAAATAAACAAAACGCCTTTTTTGTACTTCTGTTAGTCCATTCCAATATAAAAATATTGTTTGTATAGCATTAGCAAAACCAGATAAATTAGTATCAACAAACCCACTATTCTCTTGACTGCTGGCCATATGCAGATAAGATGATTCTGTAGTTAAGTCAATTACTATATTTACATCATAATTCAATAAAATATCAGCCAACAATTTAGGGTTAGTGAAATTAACTTTCACTAATCTAGCTTTTTGATTAACAGCATTCACAATACTGTTAGCATTTATATAGTCCATAACCACAACATCATGACCACGCTCTATAAACAAATTAACTACATGCAAACCTATAAAACCCGCACCACCAGCTATCAAAACAGTCATATCAATCCTATAAATATAGAAATAAAACTACACTGAAATAGTATTATTACTAAAACAATATTATTAGCAAATCTTTTTGTTGATTAATAGTCTAATTATATGTAAGTTGTGACTATTTACCACCATGGCTTATTGAACAAAATGATAAACAAATATAATGACCATCATTGTTCCATAGCAGCCTCAAAAATGCTTAAAAAAAATACATATTTTAGCAATGCATTAAAATGGTATGAGGTAAAATATTTAAGCTGCTTTGTTGAAAAAGTTTTTGTAGTAATAATACTTGTTATTTCTGTATTATTGTTGACCACATTAGCCATATATATAAAATTTTACTATAAATCTAAAATACCACTTCCTATTATAAGAAACATTGAGCACACTACTGATGGCAGCCTAAATATCAAACAATTATTAAAAAACAATCATGATGACACACCACAAATTGCTACTGCTAAATATATGATTCAACAATATGTACTTTTCAGAGAAGCTTATGGCATGTATTCTAAAAAAGAACAATTAAATTACATTAAAGATAATTCATCTTACCAAATATATAGAGATTTTTTGGCACATATTAACAACATAGAGCACCAAAAATCTAAAAAGAAAACATCAAAGAAAGCATACTTTTATCCAATAATAGATAATATTAGCATTATACAAAATGAAAAACAAACAAAAGCAAGTGTAGATTGCACAATATATGTTATAATGGCTAATAAAATTATTGAAAAAAAAATGACAAAAATTAGTCTAGATTTTTCATTGTCCGATATATCATTAGTTAACAAAAAAATAATCCCTCTTTCTTTTCTTGTAAATAGCTATAATAGTGGTAATAATAATGATTAAAATATTAAATTTTATACTATTTCTTTATGCTAACTTTGCACTAGCCACTCAACATCCTAGACCAATGGCAGGAGAACCGCGAATAAAAGTCATAAACTATAACTCTAATGCCATACACTATTACTTAGGATTCTATGGCTATCAATCAAGTATATTATTTAATATTGATGAGACTATATCTACAATATCCATGGGCAATTCTACTGGATGGCAGCTAATCCCACAAAACAATAGATTGTTCCTTAAACCATTAAATGCCAATGCTGAAACAAATGCCACAATTATAACTAATAGACGCATTTATCATTTTGAGCTGCATGCTGAAGAAGCATCTAGTGTCAATGATCCTAAACTATCATATGAAACAAGATTTCTATACTTAGAAAACACTGGAATTACAGGAACTAGAAATTATGCAAGCACAAGTATTCCAGATATTACTGAAACTAACAACTTGAACTTTAACTATACCATCTCTGGTTCTGAGAAAATATCTCCTACAATGGTATTTGATGATGGGGAGTTTACATACTTACGCTTCAAAAGCATTAATGCAGAGCTTCCTGCTATCTTTGAAGTTGATAATCAGGGCTATGAATCAATCATCAATTATAAATCAATTGATGATTATATAGTAATTGAAAGAGTTAGTGCAGTATTTACATTGCGTGCTGGAAGTGAAGTTGCATGCTTATTTAATGAAACAATACCATTCCACAAAAAAGAAGTTAAAAAACGCAAGAAAGGTATTTTACAAAAACGTCGAAAAACATAAATTCTTGATTTCACATGCACTTTCCTCTATAATTTCTTGCAAAGGAAGTAGAATTAGGAAAAAAATGGCTCGTGTTTGTGAATTAACAGGCAAAAGTGTAGCAACTGGACATAAAGTATCTCACTCAAACCACAAAACTAAACGTAAATTTGCACCAAACTTAATTAGTGCCAAACTTTTTAGCTCTATGTTAAAGCAAAATTTCACTTTTCGTTTAGCTGCTAGTACTCTTCGAACCATAGATTATCGTGGAGGATTGGATCAATTTCTCATGAGATCAAAAAATGGCAAACTGACTACTTTAGCAAAGAAAATAAAGAAAAAAATATCATTAAATAACAATCAATGTTAGTTAGTGGTGTTCATTTTTTTACTGCTATCTTAACTTCCACAACTCTTGGTTTAATATCTGGTCCACTAGTTATTGAAAAATTAAAATTATATAATCCAACTGGAAATCCAATAAGAATAGATGGACCTAAATCACACATTATTTCTAAAAAAAATACACCTGCAATGGGTGGAATTATTATATTATTTGCACTAATACTGTCATCACTGGCATTTGTTAAGCTAAACCCCATGACTACCATTGTACTATTCACCACTATTGCATATGCCTTTATTGGTGGTATGGATGATATAAAAAAAATAACTCTAAAAACTTCTACTGGAATAAGTGCTAGGCATAAACTAATTATGCAAGCACTAGCATCAATGCCTGCTGCTATATTTTTTGCCTATATAAATAAGTATATTGTTATTTTTCCATTTGGTCTAGTTGCATATTTAAGCTATTTTTACATACTATATGCAATGATTATAATAGTAAGCGTAGTAAATGCAGTAAATCTTACAGATGGTTTAGATGGATTGGTTTCAGTTCCACTTATAATAGCAGTATCATGTTTTGCATTTTTTTCTTATACAACAGAAAACATAAATATCTGTATACTTGGTGCATGTTTTATTGGCAGCATTATAGCATTTCTTTGGTTTAATGCATATCCAGCAAAAATCTTTATGGGCGACATGGGAAGCTTAGCGGCTGGTGGATTTTTATCAACTATAGCATTAACCAGCAAAAAAGAAATCTTACTTATACCAATTTGTGCAATATTTATTGTTGAAGTATGCTCTGTTATTATACAAGTATCTGTGTATAAAAAAACCAAAAAAAGATTTTTCCTTATGGCGCCAATTCATCATCATTTTGAACAGAAAGGAATACATGAAGTTACTATTGTAAAAAGATTTTGGCTTATATCACTTCTTTGTGCTATAGCATCAATTATTATATGGTATTATGGCTACTAATTAAATACTGTGCTAAATTTTCACTAGACAATTGATATTACAGATGATAACATTTAGCATTAATCAACATTGGGCTTGTAGTTCAGTGGTTAGAACCCACCGCTCATAACGGTGTTGTCGTAGGTTCGAATCCTACCAAGCCCATTTTATCTAATTAACTTCATTAAAAATACATATTATTAGTAAAAAATCAATAGAATATTGGTATGCTTATTAAAAAAAATGTATTTTTATGCTAAAATCTTATAAAAAAAAACTTGATTTAGACAGCAAAACTCTTTTATCTAGAATTTGCACTACTGATAGTGCAAAGAATGTAAAAATCCAGATAGACAGTCTATTAAAAGATCTCATCATTAATAATAGCCTTATTAAAAGCACTGGTAGTAATAGTTTTATAATACGCAGCTATCTATTTGAAAAATCTTATGGAAAAGAATATGAAGAGGAATATGAAAAGGAAATTTTTGACCTGCATATACTGTTAATAAGCTTGCAAAGGCTTGGCTATCTAACTGTTTCAAATTCATATTATTTAAATAAAAATGAAAATATTACTAAAAATGATGCTATAGATGAATATATTGGTTATAAATTTTCAGTGGACAGTAGCTTGGCTGATGATACTGATAAGCTGAAAGAACTCATGTACTGCATGACTGCAGACAAAAAAGAGCAGGAAAAAATACTTGATTATTACAATAAAAATATTAAAAAAAATAAACTTACAAGTATAATAACAGTCTCTGTATTAGCTGTATTGACAGCACTACTAATAACTATTCTGATAATGGCTATAACAGGAGCAAGCATTGCCCTTGGTATTGGTGCTGGAATATTAGCAATTGCCTCTATTTTCACTGGGGGTATGATAATCAAAAATGTTACAGAATTCAGAAAGATACAGCAAAAAAAAATGAATGTTATACATTCAGGTGAATGGACCAAGGAAGTTGCTGAAACAATGATAGAAAATTATAATTCGCCATCAAAAACAAATTTTCTAAGCTCAACTGATCTGCTGCACATACCAGAAGAAAAATACTTGGACAAAGATGGAAATATATCAATAAGCAGGAACATATTAAAAAACAAACGTACACTGCCACCATCATTAAAAAAAGACAAAAACAATAAATATAGAAAACGCATCAATATTGTAACAAATAAAACATGGCGCACTATATGTCAAAATGGACATATACCAAAAAATACTGATACATTATTGCTTGTGCTAGATTTATTGTTTGTATCTGAGACTACTGCACTTTTGACAAAAATGGAATATATCTCCAGTTTCACAGATGATGTGCAGATAAAATTTAAATTATGTTTTGAGCCAAGTAAAACAGATGTGGAGCGCTTGCTCAATATATTAACTAAACTTAATATTGCTAAAAATATTCATAATTCCAATGAGGAGATTAGTTTTGTTTTAGAAGAAAACAAATTGAATGATCCAAAGGTACTAAAAAAAATAGCATACAGCATGACTGATGATGACTGTGAAAAAAAATTTATACTTAATCAAAATCTTGAAAATCAACAGCATAAATATTTTAAAATAAAACTTGCAATTACTGTATTAATTGGCTTACTTACTTCAGGAATAATTGCTGTTGCAGTGCTTATACCAACTGCAATTACCTTTGTGGCAGCCACATTGATAGTTACTGCTTTATCTATTAGCCTAGCAAAAGTTATTGAATCCAAAAAAAAATATAAAAACCTAGAAAAAGAAGTAGGGCATAGTACTCAAAATAATGACCTTGGCATAGAGGATCAGAATAAACAAGTTTATTCAAAGCCTTATACAAAAAATGATTTAATCTCAAATCACCTTACTAGGTCTCAAAAAGCAACAGATGAACTAAATGAACAAGAAAATTTGCACAATATTCAAGCAGCAGAAGAAGAGAGGAGAAAAAATAAAAAATCATATATTAAGGGATTAATAGCATCATCTGCTTTAACCACAGCTTTAGTGGGCTTTATAGTTGTTGCAGCACTTACGGCAAGCATAGTATCATTTGTATCAATAGGATTTTTTGCAATACTTTCAGCAGCAGTGGCTTTTAAAACATATGGGTTAAAAAAAGACTACAAACATTCAAATGAAAAACTAGAACGTGTACAAAATGCAGGTGATAATTTAGAAAAAACAAAAAAATTTAGTAGTACATCAACAGAGCATGAGATCACAACACCCAAACATGCTGTTACATCAGCATTAGCACCAATGATCTCTAGCACAAGCAGTCAGCCATTTGCTAGTAACAATCATACATCTAGTAAAATGCACTAACAATATTCCAAAACAATTTTTGCAAATTACATGCATTTGATTTGTATACAGCATAAATTTTAGTATTTATATCATACCTGATAGTATTAATTAATCTTTATTAACAATATATAGTTGCATAAATACTCATCAATTCAACCAATGCTGTAAAACGAACCATAACTCATTAGTGATAAAATAACACAAATAACTTCAACTGCAGAAATATGTTTATCTAATTAAATTTGTTTATAGCTGATTGCCATAATTGTTGTTATCATTTGCTTTTGCCAGCAAAGAGGTAACTATTGATATATCAAAAAAATAACCCTTCTTTCCATACATATATATGCAATTATTTTAACCCTAGTTGTGGTGCCACATATAATATTCAAAGATATATTTTCAAACACTATCATTTCAATAATGACTCAGTATATTAATATTCTATTTCACTCTTGCTAGCAACTTGATACAATTTTTATTTATTACATAACTAATATACTACTGTACTAGGTCTAATCTTATCTGAAATTGTATTTATTAAAGTTGATTTACCAAGCTATTGCCAGCAACTAAATACAAACTCACTTTATATATTGTTAAGTTTATTACATTTAAAGCAATAAAAGATCTACACTGTGGAAATGTTATAAATAAAATTAAAAAAAATGCTGATTGTTTTTAATAATACTTAGAAATGAAAAAAATATAATAATAACCTTTCCATAATAAAAATATAGATGATGAGTCTGTGTCTTAACTTATCTTGACCCACCCTTTAACTCTAAAAAAACTACAATCTCATATATAAAACAATAACTGGACAAGCACTGACAGATCAAACTAAAGCTTTTGTGATATATGAAAAGTAGATTCAAGAAAATTACAAAGACATATACTTCATATTTTAAAAAATATGGCAAACAATTAATAGGCTCATTTAGAATGAACATAGTTAAAACTTCTATATTACCTTGTATACATGATTGTTCATCTTATTAAAATAAAAAAAATTAAAAAAAATAAAAAATACTTATCTATATTGTAAAACAACTACAAATCATTATCTTAAAATAAGATTATATGAAAAAGATCACAAACATCAAACAAAATAAAAAACAAAACTAAAAGCATATCAAAAAATTAAATTCCAAGATACTTAGGAAAATATTTGAGTTAAGAAGGTTTAATGATAAACAGATACAGTTATGTGTATAAAGGATATAAACCTAAATATAAATAATATAGATGAGACAGTAGCAATTAATAGAATATATCAAAGCTGATGAAATATACAAATTTAAATAAAAGAAATTAGTATATTTCTTAAAAAGAAAAAGTGTAAACTATAATGTAAAAATAATACTTCTCCAATGCAAAAGATAAAATCATATGTAATATAATATTTGATATAAAGCCAGTGCTTAAATTTTTTAAAAATTATCTAATTATCCAAATTTTTTACATATTAACCAAAAAAATGAGTAAGATGTGATATTTCAGTTCTTGTTGTGCAATTAACTCAAAAATAAGCACCAAAAAAACAATATATTTTAATTACAAGCAAAGATTACACTAAGTTTTGTGATGGTTTTTACAATGATAAAAAAACAAGAAGAAAAGTTAATGGAAAAATTTGTTTTTATAAAAATACCATAAAATAAGAAGGAGGCTAAAAACATATGATTTTTCCACCAAAAGTGATGAAAACATAAATCCTAAAATATTAGAGAATTAATAGAACACTTAGTAACAAAGATGTCATGGTATGCTAATAAATGGTAATAGTAGTACCACAGCCAAAAATTAATCAATAATGTATTAATATACAGAATTAATTATTAGAAGCCTTAACCCCTTTGTTTAACGTACAATTTTACATCACCACCTAATCCATCTTCTATAATTTTAGCACCAAAGCTAATTCCAGCACTAACACCTAAAACACCTTTAAATAACATTAGAACCAGATATAATGAGCTTACTTTCTTGCCAATTTTATCATTTATTGTAATGCATCCAGTTGATAAAATACTAACATTATTTTGCACATTGCCACATGCTTTTATACTAGAACTCCTAGCATTGCTATCTTCAGTTGGTTCATTTTCTAATTTTTTTATCACTGTCAATTCCTGCAATGTTTACACTACCTAACTTATCTTTAAAAATAGCCAAGGAATAAAAATTCTCACTTGGTATTCCAACACTATCTGTGACTCCAGTTATAAAGCCAGTTACCTGCATTACCATTCCTGACAGCAACAATATTAATACCACTAAATTAGCATTAATTAATTTATTAACAAAACCACAAACAATTAAATCTTTGGTTGATCCACCTGCAATTCCAGTAATATTAAGATCACCATCATTAGTGATTAACATATTGTTATCATATAACACTAATCCACCATTGATTTGTTTAATGCTAGTTGCTCATAACATAACCTTCAGTGGCAAGATTGCCATTTTCAACAGTTAAATTAGCTCTCCAGAAAACATATTACCTTTAATTAAGGTGTTGCCATTAAATGTATTGTTTCCAATAAAATCACCTTTGTTGTAATCATATAAAATACCTTAAAAAAATTATTAATCTAATTATCTTATTAAGATTTCTAATAAATTAGAACAAAAAGATTTTTAATGCACAGTTTATTAAAATTTATTGTTATTTACAGCACACCTTCTATGTTAATTTGTCTAATATGATATTTTTGACTATCATCAATACTATTACTTAATTCATTTAACAATACTAAATAATCAGATGGATTCATAAAAGAAACACACAGAAAAATCCCTATGTTATTTTTAACAAATTCAGAAAATTTATGCAAAATTGATTTACATGCAGCATTAGCATCAAACCTACCCATCACTCTTGGTGGTGCTTTAACATCCCAAAGTCTATTCCATCCATCCTTTAAATCTGTACGCTTGGGGCCACGTGATACAGTTATTCCCATAATACCATCACGCTCTAGCTCAAATGCAACCATTGTTTCAATTAAGCTTGAAATAGTAATTTTACCACCATGATCTGGATCTGATGCCATGCTCATAATAATTTCTACTGATTTATTGTAAATACTTGATATTTTGTTTAACAAATGTCCTGAATTAAATGCATTTCTATAATTATCATAATTTAGATATTCATATGGTGCTTCATCAACAAGCACATCTGTAGAACTATTGCATACACTGCTAAACATTTCATGTTCAATAATTTTAGCCATAAAACCCTCTTAATAAATTAAAAAATACCACTATCAATCATACTACAATCTTTAAAAATACGATCAGCAATTTTGTCTATATCGCCAGCACCCATAAACAAAACCAAATCACCTGTCTGTATAGTTTCTTTTAAAAATGCCAGTAAATCATTGTTTGACACATAATAAACAGAATTACAATTGTTACTTTTAAGATAATTATACAAATCCTCAGTTGAGCCACCGGAAATAAGCAATTCTCCATTTGCACAAACATCAAGTAGCACTATTGGATCACTTAAGGTACTAAGAACATTGGTAAAACTATCAAATAATTTACTAACTCTTGAGTATCTGTGTGGTTGAACTATAGAAAGAACCCTGCTATGCTCAGTAAAACTTTTTGCAGCAGCAATAGATGCTGCAATTTCTGTTGGGTGATGTGCATAGTCAGAGACAAATCTAATACCATCAATACTGCCTAAAGTTGTAAATCTTCGATCAACGCCAACAAAACAACTTAGGCCATTTTTTATACTTTCCACATCAAGACCAACAATACATGCTACACCAATTGCTGCTAATGCATTCAAAACGTTGTGCATACCATTGGCCATTATCTTGCAGCTATCAATCTTATTAAATCCAACCTTGCTAGCAAAACTCTCTGATAATATCACATCAAAAACAAAATGTCCATTTGTAAAATGAATATTTTGGGCACACACATCAACATTATTGTAGTTAATGCCATAGGAAACATACTGATCTAAGGTCAATGTTTTTATTGTCAAATTCCTAGTTTCTACATCATCAAAACAAACTACCGCATAACCCAATGGATCAATTCCAGCTAAAAACTGTCTAAAACTATCCTTCAAATTATCAAAACAACCATAAAAATCCAAATGATCATGATCTATATTTGTAACAACAGCTATTGATGTGGGTAGCTTGGTAAAGGTGCCATCTGATTCATCTGCTTCTGCCACAAACCAATTACCATCTCCATGCTTTGCATTACATTTTAAATCCAACATAATTCCACCATTAACCACTGTTGGCTTTAGATCTGCATTAATTAATATAGATGATATAAAAGCTGTAGTAGTAGTTTTGCCATGACAACCAGCAACAGAGATTGATTGCTTAAAACGCATTAAAAAAGCCAAAAGCTCTGCTCTGCTAATTATTGGCTTACCTAATTCTAAAGCATGCACTATCTCAGGATTGCTATCAGTAACAGCAGTAGATCTTGCAATTAAATCTGCATTAACAATATTTAATGAGTTGTGCCCTATAAAAATCTCTATTCCATGATTGCATAACTTCTTAGTATTGGCACTTTGATGCACATCAGAACCTTGCACTCTGTAACCCAATTCCTTTAATATAAATGCTAGTGCACTCATCCCTATGCCACCTATACCAACAATATGTATTATTTTATTGGCCCAAATAGATCTAAAAGACATGTGAACTCCAGAAAGCTAAAGCAACTTATTAGATTATGGCATTATCCATAATATAAATTTTATTGCAAGCATAAAATGTTTCTATATTATTTACTAATAATATAGCATTCAATAATGAAAAATACTTGAGCAAAATACGTACAATTATATTTTTCATTTTAGCAATTGCCTATCTTCAGGTGGCGAGCAATAGAGACAATGTAGACAAAAACAAAATAAGCAACCAAGAACTTTACAATAATAAAATGACCATAATTGATGATAATGGTAAATTTATGAAAATTAGCAGTATTAAAGACTTTAAAATGTTAATTTTTATCTCCATAGATGATTGTGATAATAAGTGTGTAAGCATCATAAAAACAACTGAACTAGTTGCTATAAAAGGCCAGCAATTACCCAAAATCACACCAATTCTTATTACAACTAATTCTTACCATGATAGTATCAACAACATACAGACCTTTAAAATAAAAAATAAAATCAATATTAAGAGTGTTATAATAGATAACTATAGCTTAATGGCAATCTTTCACAAACTAAATAATGACAACTATTCCTATAAAACATTACCAATGATTTATCTCGTTCACCCTGATAATAAACATTGGCTGGAGATAGAAAATAGCAATAACTTTAACGATGCAACAAATAATATTTATAAAAATATACTAGAATTAAGAAGAATGTAGACTTATTTATATAAATTTGACAAAATGATCATGTGATCAGCTAACATAAACTAGAGTCAATATGTTCAAAGATCTCAATTATTCATATATATTACTATTTTTAATAGCTACATTAATTCTTAGCATATGTGCATTTATTTTGCCATCAGTACTAACATCACGAAATAAAAATACCAAACTATCAAATGACCATTATGAATGTGGTATAAAACCATTTTCTAATACAGTAAACATATTTCATATAAAATTTTATTTAGTTGCTGTTCTCTTTGTTTTGTTTGATGTTGAGGTAACTTTTCTTATACCATGGGTAACAAGCTTGGGAAGTTCTATGTATTATGGTTTTATTAGCATGATGATATTTAGTTCTTTTATGGCTATTGGTTTTTTATATGAATGGTATAGTGGAGTTTTGGAATGGTGACAAACATAGACACAATGCTGCATAGAGCAAAAACAGATAAATCAACAGGATTTATCTTGGCAACCACTAATCAAATTCTCAATTGGGCGCGCAGTGGTTCATTGTGGCCATTAACATTTGGTCTAGCATGCTGTGCTATTGAAATGATACAAACTGCTTCTGGCAGATATGATCTTGAAAAATTTGGCTCAATGTTTAGGCCAAGCCCAAGACAAGCTGATGTGCTAATTGTAGCAGGAACCCTTACCAATAAAATGGCAAAAGTTATTCGTGAAATATATGATCAAATGCCAGATCCAAAGTATGTTATTTCAATGGGTAGTTGTGCTAATGGTGGTGGCTATTATCACTACTCATATTCTGTGGTACGTGGATGCGATAAAATAATTCCTGTTGATATATATGTTCCAGGGTGCCCACCTACAGCAGAAGCATTATTATATGGCTTGGTACAGTTAAAACAAAAAATATTGAATAGCAAACCTATTAACTACTAATTTTACACTTATCAGATAATTTGCTCTTTGTTGTATCTATGCCATGCTCTTTCAAAACAGAATGCATTACTGAATTGAGCTTTGGCAGGCAAGCATAATGAAAATCAACAACAAAACTAAAAGCATGAGTAGACATTCGATGACACTCCCAGTGTATCTTCTTTGCTATATCATCAATAGAAAGATAACGATCATGCTCAAATGTTATCAGGACATCACAATAAGATAATGCATCAGCATCACAAAGTAACTGAGAAGCAAAATCACTAGCACCTTGTTCATGATTTTTTACAATATTAAATCCCCTATGTGCCTCTTCTTCAGAGGCACCAGATTTTTGCATTATATCTGCTATAATACCACCACTCTTTTTATGTGAACTTTGACGATAGCTAACATAGTCTTGATAGGCACTTCTATGCAAACTCCCGGGTAAGGCACATTCAATATCATGCCCTAATGCTGCAATTTTTAATACATCATCTACATTTATACAAGTATCTCCATTGTCAAATCTATTTCTAGCTACTTTCTCAACCCATTGCAAAACATTGCGAGCATGTAATAAATGATATTTTGCTCGTGGTGCACTGTTTAAAATATGAAAAATCTCACGTACTGCACTATCATAAAACTTGCTACCCATATGTAAAACTCAATATATATTTACGTATAATTTTAAACTTAACTACTAATACTAATGTGTTTATAAAACTATTGTTTGTCAAGCATAATTCAAATTTAATTATTCAATATATTTTACTAAAAATTAAATAAGCTAAATTATATAATTGATTATAATTAGGTTTGTATAATCACGGAAATAAATAACATTCTTATTACATTTAATTAAACAAAAAAACTTTTTACAAACTAGTTGCATTTATATTAATTTCATATATAATACCAATTAAGATTAGGAGAAATCCAATTAGCCTAATCGGCAAAATATTAAAGTTTTATAAAATTGGAGGAAATGGATGCCCAAAAAAACTACCCAGCAATTAATGTATTCGCGTTTTGCTTCTGGTGATATGCAAAGCAAAACAACAAGAAGAGTAAGTGCTCTTGAATTCACTGATGAACATGTTTCAAAATCAAAAGACTTACTAACAAAAAAGTTAGAATCCTCTACTAGCACAGAATTTTTACATACTTTGAAAAAAGCAGAATGGCATTTTTCATCTATAATGTCAACATTACAAGATGCAGCTGCAAAGTGTGCTATAGATATTGATAATCTTGTCTCATCTGAGAAAAAAAATGTTGCAGAGCAAGCACAAATAATAGAATCTTTTGCTGCTACTGGAGGCAACTTAGACAATCCAAGTCATAAAATACTAAAAGACAAATACAACATGGATGATGCTTCTATTCTCAAGCTTAAAAAAGTTACTAAACATGAAAATTACTGTGTTCAACCAGCAGCTAGCAGTCAAAGTGTAAATCTAGTATTACGTGATCAAGCTGAAAATGATAAATTTATTAAAGACTATCAAAAATGTTTAAAAGAAGCAGATGCCAATCTTAGAGATCATATGTTTGTACCTTTAGGTGTAATAATTAGAAGAGGCAGAGATGCTCTTATTAAAAAAGGTTTAGACAAGTCAAATTTAATTACTGAACTTGCAAAACTAGTAGCAGAATCAAAACCAATTAATGCTAATCCTGAACTTACTGTTGGTGGACTTGGAGTTCAAATTATTGATAAAAAAACTAAAAAAGTCTGTACGGACTATAGACAAGGTGGCCCCCTTTTATTAACTGCAAAAAAGATTACTGAAAATGAAGCAAAAAAAATGCTTGGAAAAGTTGATGTTGATGCTAGTGTTGACCTTGAAATTGAACTTTATGTTGATGCTTTTAGGGAATTTTTAAAAGAAATTGGTGCATCAGAACTTGATGCATATAATCTTGATGATCTAGATAAATCCTTGAATGGTACAGACTATGAAACATCTGGCAAAGAAAGTACATTATCAACACTGAGAGATGATCACATTAGCTGTATGCCACGTATGGTACGTATTAAAGACATAAAAAATGAAGAATTGCTACAAGTTGCAAGAGAATATGCTAAAAAACAAGAAGATGTAGAATATGAATACTATACAACTAATGATACGCCAATAACATCAATAGATCATCTGGCAATCAAAGAACAATTTGCAGGTTCTTTATTAGCAGAGCATGTATCTGCAATTAATAGTGCAAAATTAAATAATAGTAATAATTTTAATCAACCATGTTTGCATGTTGCATCAGAAGTTAAAAATGAATTAGGATACAAAACAATTTGTAAAATTAGCCATAGTGATCAGCAACTCTCAAAAGAAAACTTAACCTTCCAACCAGTGATTATAAACACTGTCAGAACGCTTCCAGTAGATCATGTAAAAAATGGTATTGATGAAGATAACTTAGTTGAAACAACTTATTCTATAACCAATAAACCAGCAAATGGAATATCTAACTTTTTAGACTCCATAGATATGATTTCAAGACTCAGGTCAATGGGCATGATAAAAACCTCTGATAATTTTCTTTTAGATCCATCTATTGATGCTTTGGAAAAATATAGTGTTAATAGCTCTGATACAAAAAATATTGTTCGCATAAGCATACAGCATGGTGATAAAAAAACTAACTTAAATGTTGTTAAAGAAGTGAGCGATAGCTTAAAATCTATATTTGGAGAAGACTTTCACATTGCTTTAGTAGATAAAGATAAGTGGACTTTTGATTTGAAAAATTCTCCTAAGGAAGAAAATAAAGAAAAAGTTTATAAAAACATTATAGGCCATACAAAAGAATCTGATCCTTTTGCTATTCTCATGAAATGTGCTGATTTTGCTACTACTGCTACTTTTTTAGGAACTGTTGAAGATGAAATATTAAAAGCTATTAAACTAGATGAAACTTTTGAAAAAGCACAACTCAAAGAATATACATTAGAAATTGTCAAACAAATTAGAGCACAATCAGCAACTTATAATCCAAAAAATGGCAAGCTATGCTTTAAACTAACATTGCCATCTATGCCATCTGAAAATGCAGAAAAAATAGCAGATTACTTGACTGAAAATATATCACAAATATCAACTGAATGCGTAGAAACAGATAGTGGTAGACATGTAATAAAATTTACTGCAAAAAATAATCTACCTGTACCTAATTTTACAGAACATGAAAATTTATATAAATTTTTAACAGATGATGAAGAGAGCAAATTTTTAGTAGATTTATCAAAAAACTATCAACCAATAATCTATACAGAAGTAAGACTAAGAGCACAATCCGAGGCTGAAAAGACAGCAAAAGAGAGAGCTGAAAAACCAGTAGCAAAAGAGAGAGCTGAAAAAGCAGTAGCAAAAGAGAGAGCTGAAAAAGCAGTAGCAAAAGAGAGAGCTGAAAAACCAGTAGTTGCTAAAAAAGAAAATTCAAAAAAGATAGAAAATGAGCAAAAACTTGATGAACTCTCTAAACCAATGCTTAAATTAATTCAAGAAATACAGAAAACAGATAAAAAAGCTGAAGATAAAACAGAAGATAAAAAGACAGAAGATAAAAAGACAGAAGAAGCAAAAGAATTGGCAAGAATAATGTTTGTCTTAGGATCTCATCAACATGTTAAGCTCAGTGCAAAAGATACCACAGAAAAAAAAGAAGAAAAAGATGAAGGTATTTCAAAAGAAATGCACTCTATCATGGTAGACATTACCCACCTTGCAGCAGAAATAAAATCTGGCAGATTAAGTATATTGCATAGAGTTGAAAAGGCACTTAAATCATTACTATTAACATTTGAGAAATTTTTTAGAATCATAGTTGATTGGCTCAATACTCCAAATGGTGCTAAAATTCTTGAAAGAATAGTTAGTGATAGTGGATGCACATTGGAAGAAGTAAGAACCAATATCAAGGAATACATAGAAGAACAAAGAAAAAATAAAGACACCTCTATAGGTAGTATGAGTGAAACAGAATATAAAGCATTGCTTGGTGTATCAGAACAATTTTTTGCATATGAAAAAGAAACAATTTTTCAAATTATTCAACAAGTTTCTGATGTTTCTCAAGATAAAACAAAATCTTTATCTAAGGCAATGGCTGATAATTTTGTTCTCAAATTAAATGATAAAGTGATGACATTTGAAGAGTTGTTAGATATGGCAGTAAACACTCCAGTTCAAACAAATCCAGTTCAAGAAACAAATCCAGTTCAAACAAATCCAGCCAAAGAAACAAATCCAGCCAAAGCAGGTACTCCATCTACAAAATTAACAGAAATAGCAAAAGCTCCAGCTGTTAATACAACTGCAGCAACACCTTTGGTGAAAGCAGTAGCATAAACAATAAGCAAACCCCCCTCCTCTAAAAAAAAAGGGGGGGTTCTAGCGCAACATAAGTTCTATTTTATTGCCCATATCAATCACAGCTTTATCAATTCCACTAGATACATCCACTATTCTATAAGAAAAATATTCCCTTTCCTTAGGTGCAATAACCTTTCCACTTGATTTAATATAATAATTTTTTATACACTTTTGCTCATGATCATCTAAGCATATTCTAATTGGTGGAACAATTTTTATTTTATTCGTATTATTTACTATAAAGCCTTTGATTGCTATATTATGCTGCATCTTATAATTACTATTTTCAACTTCTAGACCATCAAAAATAATTCCTTGCGTGTCAGTAATATGTGCCACCTTAAAAGGTAGAGAATTATAAATCTTACATCTTAATTGAAGTGGAAATTCATTATGAAAAAAAAGTGCAAAACATAGAACAACTAGTAAAACTATTACTGTATTCAACACCATTGAATAATTTAAATTCCTATAGCTGTTAGCTTTTACTGCTGCATCTATTTTGCTAATATTAACTTTATCTATGCCTACTTCTGTTGCATTATGAATCCATTGATAGCAACATTTCATACATTTAACTTCACGACACTGTGAGCTATTTAACAATTTGTCTTCTATAAAATACTTTGCAAAGCATGATGGACATTGTAGAATCATTTAAAGCATCACATTGATTAATAATCATAATCTTAAATTATGTTTTCAAGAAAATCAAAAATAATAGGTTACTGTGTCTGTTACAGATTATGCAATAAAAATTGAAAAACTATGGCTAAAGTACTCAAAGCAAGAGTTATTGACAAAAAATGAACAGCAATTGCTACTTGAAATAATAGATAAGATTGATGATGGAATAATAAAAATATCTTATCTTGATTCATCAAACAACTGGGCAGCCAATGAATGGGTAAAAAAAACTATCCTATTATATTTTTCCATTATGGAAAATGTACATATAAAATCAGGTAATAATATATCTTATGATAAAATACCACTTAAATTTTATAACTGGTCAAATGATAAATTAAAAAATCATGCTATACGCATAGTACATGGTGCTACAATTAGATATCCATCTTACATTGGCAAAAAAACTGTCATTATGCCATCTTTTATAAATGTTGGTGCATATATTGATGATGGTTGCATGATTGATACTTGGGCAACAATTGGCAGTTGTGCCTATATTGGAAAAAACTGTCATATATCTGGCGGTGCTGGTATTGGTGGTGTTTTAGAACCAGTGAACAGTAAACCAACCATCATTGAAGACAACTGTTTTATTGGTGCACGAAGTGAAATAGTAGATGGTATAGTAATTGGCAGTGGCTCTACCATAGCAATGGGTGTTTACATTGGACCATCAACAAAAATAGTAAATAGAGATACTGGAGAAATAAGCTATGGATTTATACCACCTAAATCAGTAGTTGTTCCAGGTGCATTACCGGGAAAAAACAATGTATCAGTATACTGTGTGGTAATAGTCAAACAAGCTGATGAATCTACAAAAAAAAAGGTTAGACTAAATGAATTATTACGAACATAAGTGGCACATGCAATAAAAGAAGCAGTTGTGTTTGCTGCAGGATTTGGCACACGTATGTTGCCACTGACTAACACAATACCTAAACCATTAGTAAAAATTAAGCATAAAACACTTCTAAATATAATAATAGACAAAATATTTGCTGCTGGAGTAGAAAAAATATATGTAAACTGTCATCATAAAGCTGACATGATAGTAAATCATTTAAAACTGCATAAAATGAATCATGCAATAAGCATCATAAAAGAAGATATACTGCTTGAAACTGGTGGTGCATTAGCAAATATTCTACCAAAACTAACAAGCAATATATGCCTTACTGCAAACTCAGATGTAGTATGGGAAGAAAAACACTCACATATAGAAAAAATGATTAACGCTTGGGATGTAGAGAAAATGGATATTCTTACAATGCTGCATAATGCAAATCAAGTGCATGGTTATAATGGGTTTGGTGATTTTAACTTAAATGCCAACAGTCTTTTATTAAATCCTAAAGGAATAAAGAAATATATGTATATGGGTGTACAGATAATAAATGTCTCTTTAATTAAATATATTAATAAAAAATGTTTTTCTCTAAGTGAGTTGTACAACAATGCAACAAATGCATCTTATGAAATGCCTAGATGTTTTGGCATGGTACACAGCAATGGACAAGTATTTCATATTGGTGACGTTAAAACTTTAACAAGTATTAATAATCATTTGCCAAATCAGTTAAATATCTATTAAATTCTTTATAAATAAAAATATCATTGCTAACACGCTCAATAATACAACCAGCCAAAGTTTTTTTTATAAAACCATTCTTTGGCATCATATTAAGCCATAATTCTACAATATTGCCAAGTGATAACTTTGTCTCTCCAACCTCTTGCACAATATCACTAAGTATTCTAGTAGCTAAAATAGCTGGATGCAAAAAAATATTTTGTAAGCAAATAGCACCATTACTCTTTCTTACCACAACAGATTCCATTAACTTCCTTTTTTCAATTTCAATAAAATTATTAGTCTCACACATTAAATCTGCAACCTTGCCTAATCTAAGTTCTAAATTGATAAAATTTTCACGTAACTCAGCTAATAAAAAACGGTATTTTGCTCGTTCATACTTATGACTAAAATTACTAGAATCTTCCAAAAATGGAACACCAATCTCAAATAAATACATATATAAATCATCCTTACATACAGATAACAATGGCCGCAGAAAAACAACACTGTTAATAACCATCTCTCTAGCAATGCTACACAAACCAGAAATTCCACTACCACGAAATAAACGCATTAATAATGTTTCAGCTTGATCACCCAAATGATGTGCTGTCATGACATAATTGATACCATTATCCAAACACCACGTGCTCGACATGTCATACCTAGCATTCCTTGCTGCACATTGAATATTATTTATGGATTTCATGTCCCTATTCCATGTTAGGATGTGATGTCTAATATTATAATATGACACAATTTTTGCAACCAATTGAGCTTCATACAAAGACTCATTACGCAAGGAGTGGTCAATTGTAAGTGCTATTAAATCTATATCTATACAATATTCATCTACAAAAAATTTTACTAAAAACAGCAAAGCCATGCTATCTGATCCCCCAGACAACAGAATACATAACTGCTGGCCATTAAGATTTAGCAAACAATTAAATAAATCCTTAAATTTTTCCTCTAGGAAAATTTGATAAACATTGTTAACACCAAGCATACACTACCAAAACACTAATCAAACTATAGATAATTGTTATACAACAATCTAATTTATGCTGACAATAGTGGGCTACTTGATACAGCAGCAACACTACTAACTTCCTTCAAACTATTAGCAGGATCATTGTCTTGTTGAATATTTATTGCATTATCTGCTTCTAAATCTACTGTTAAATCTATGCCTTTAAGTATAGCAAATTCAACAAATATATCTACAAGTAAACTCTCTACATCATCTCTAGCATCAAGTTTTATGCTATCAACAACACTGGCACCAATCCAAGAAATAAAACAGCTATGCTTAATATTTAATGCAGAGCAAGCATTGCTATAAGCAGAATAAGCTATAGATAAAAATCTCCAGTATAAATTTTTATATGAAAAAATTCCAAGATCCATAAATGATCTCAAGCTTTCAAGCAAGCTCATACAGCTCTTTAAAGAAAATTTTTTTATTAATCTATTCTTTTTTTCATTAAAATAATCTGCAATGCTGAATAAATTATATTTCTTTTCTAACAACTCTTTAGGTGTTAATTTATGAAATTTAACGTTATCACTATTTTTATTAAACTTGCTATCTAATTCAATTAGCTCAACATCTTCTTCAGCCTCATCAACACTACTATCTGAAGTGCTAGAATTACAATAATTTTTAAACTCATTCATAATGGGATTACTGCAGCTAACAAATGTATTTTTTTTCTTTTCATCCATAAAATCTTTAGATGTATTCATGGCACCAGATGCAACTGATAAGCCTAAAGCAAGCTTTATAGCATTTGTCAATAATCCACCTTCAGCTGCTGAATTTATACTTGATAAAGATGGATTTGGTGCTGATTCTTCTTGTTTAGAGGAATCATCTGGCGCTAACCTTGACTCATCTGATGGTACAGTATTTGAAGATGGATTTGATACTGGTGTTGTTACAGTTGATTTTTCTGAGTCATCTAATGATAAAGATGGATTTGGTGCTGATTCTTCTTGTTTAGAGGAATCATCTGGCGCTTACTGGTGTTGTTACAGTTGATTTTTCTGAGTCATCTAATGATAAAGATGGATTTTTCAATTTTTTATTTTTCTGCAATCTTCTCTTATCTTTTTCCTTGTTATCAGAAAACAGTTTAATCCACCAATCTTCAGTAGGAGAAATTTGAAGATTGCTTTTAGGAGAAGTTGATGTGAATCTCTCTGCTGCATCACTAGTAATTTTAAAATTATCTAGTGGATCTATAAATGAAATTTGTGCTTTATTTTCAAAAACTGAAGGTTGTGCTGCATTAGTCTTGGAAAACAAATCAGTAACAGCAGTAACAAAATTAGTGATTATTGGAACTAAAGTATCTGTTGGCATAGTAAATGCTAATAATTTTAATAATTGTATAACATAATTGTATAAATTTAAATATTAAATACCACTATTACAAAAATAAATCACTTTACAATAAAATATCTTGAGTATTAATTGCCGTTAACATATAATTAATTAATGTATATAACTTACTATCCACTATGAAAAAAAATAACAAACATCCAAAAGCAGGAGAATTAGTTGTAACATGTACAAATGGCATGAAATTCACCACAATTTCAACCAAACCTGGTCAAATAAAACTTGATGCAGATCCATTTAATCATATGGCTTGGAATGCTGGTGTTAGAGTTAGTGATAGTCCAACAAGCAAATCAACACAATTCACACAAAAACTTGGAAAAGGTGGTAACTTTTTCAATGAAGATATATTGAAATAATTGGCTCTTAGACACTAATGTCAAAATTTATTTCCATAAAAAATGCAGTGGAAAATAATCTAAAGAGTATAAATGTTGAGATACCAAGAAATAAAATTACAGTCATAACTGGTGTTAGTGGATCTGGAAAATCAACACTTGCATTCAATACTATATATGCTGAAGGACAAAGAAGATATATAGAAAGTCTATCAACATATCTAAGACGATTTATTGGCATATCCAACAAACCAATGGTTGAATCTATTACAGGGCTATCACCAACTTTAGCAATAAGTCAGAAAACTCACTCACATACATATCAACCAACTGTTTCAACAATCACAGAAATACATGATCATATACGCTTATTGTTTGCAAAAATAGGCATTCCATATTCTCTCACAACCAATAAACCAATTAAAATATATTCTCATGAGGAAATAAAAAACACTGTAGCAGTGTTTCCAACAGATACTATGCTGCACATAATGTCACCAATTGAGAATCACAACAAAATAAATGAAATCAAGAATAAAGGTTTTGCACGTTTGTCAATTAATGGTGCAATTTATACAGACAATGACAACTATAAAATCAAAAATACAGATAATGTACTGGTAATAATTGATAGAATCATCATTAAAGAAAATATTGATAGTAGGATTCTAAATGATTTGCAAGTTGCTGCAGAAATAAATAAAAAATTAATAATAATTGCTAAATTTGCAAATAAAAATCAAACGTGCAACCCAGAAATATTAACCTTTCAAACTAGCAGTCCAGATAGTGATGCAAATGCTGTCCCAATATCATCCATAGTACCAAGTTTATTCTCCTTTAACAATCCTAGTGGTGCATGTGAAGAATGTGCTGGATTAGGTATAGCGCCATCTATAAATCCCAATCTTTTAGTTCCAGATCATGAAAAAACATTACTTGAAGGTGCTCTTGCACCATTAATTGCTACAAGTTCTCACAACATAACCATTAAACCATATAGCACACTATTTGAAATATTCACAAAACTAGCAAAAAAATACTCTTTTAGCCTCAATGCACCATGGAGGGAATTACCAAAAAAAATACAAGATATCCTACTGTATGGCGATCCTAGTAAAATTTTCATTGGATTAATGACCATAGTTGAAATTTCAATAAAAGCTCATAGTAGGCATCCACTGTTAAAAAATGACCCTAAAAAATATACCAGTATGTCAAAGTGCATCACTTGCAATGGTTACAGAATGAATAAGAGAGCATTAAGTATTAAAATATCTGATTTAAGTATTGGTGAAATTAATGCAATGACTGCAATTGATGCAAAACATTTTTTCACTGACTATATTAAAAATCATTGCAAGATTACATCAAGCAAAACATTGATAGCTAAACAAATCATAAAAGAAATCATTAAACGACTTACTGCAATCAATGATATTGGACTTGGATATTTAACATTAAATCGCTCTATAAAAACATTATCTGGTGGTGAAGTGCAGCGAGTAAGGCTGGTTTCACAAATTGGCATGGGTCTTTCTGGAATATTATATGTGCTAGACGAACCATCAATTGGCTTGCACCACACTGAGAGTGAAAAATTAGTATGCATGGTAAAAGAGCTTAAAGATATGGGAAATACTATATTAATAGTAGAGCACGATGAGGCTATAATAAAAAATGCTGATTATGTTATTGAAATTGGTCCAGGATCTGGTGAAAAAGGTGGTAATATTGTTGCACAGGGCACCATTGATGAAATTAAACAAAATTCACACAGCCTTACTGGAATGTATCTATCAAGAAAACTTTATATAACAATGCCAGCACAAAGAAGGATTTCTGATAAAAAAATTGCAGTACATGGCATTAAAAAACATAATATTAAAAATCTGGATGTATCATTTCCACTTTACTCACTAACATGCATAACTGGCTCTTCAGGAACTGGAAAGTCTACTCTAGCAGCTAACGTAATCTATAATTGCATAAAAGAAAATGGCAAGTCAATTGATGGAACTTATGAAAAAGCTTTTGGCTTAGAGTATATAGATGGAATTGTTGAAGTCAATCATACACTGCTAAACAGTACACCACGCTCTAACCCTGCAACATATATGAATATCTTCAATGAAATAAAAAACCTTTTTGCAGCACAAAAACTTTCTAAAAGTTTAGGTTATAATGCATCAAAATTTTCCTTCAACTCAAAAAATGGTCATTGCAAGAGCTGTGAAGGTATTGGTATGATAAAAATAGATATGCATTTTTTATCGGACATATATATAACTTGTGAGCATTGCAATGGCAAACGCTACAACTGGGAAGCATTACAAGTAACATATAAAGGAAAAAATATATCGGATGTTCTGAGCATGACTGTTGATGATGCATTATTGTTTTTTGCAAGCTTTGCTAAAATAACAAAAGGGTTGACTGCAGTGCAAGAAGTTGGACTTGGCTATTTAAAACTTGGACAACCAGCAAACACATTATCTGGCGGTGAATCACAAAGAATAAAAATAGCTAAAGAATTAGTCAAATATTCATCATCAAGAATGCTATACATTTTAGATGAACCAACCACAGGATTACACTCCCATGATATTAAAATCCTTATAAAGGCACTAAATAAGCTTGTTGATAAAAATAACACTATGATTGTGATAGAACACAACATTAATATAATAAAAAATGCTGACTATATTATTGAAATGGGTTTAGGTGGTGGTGAAATGGGTGGAAAAATTATATCACAAGGCACACCAGAAGAGCTGATAAAAAACAAAAATAGTAAAATAAAATTATATTTTGATTCACAAATCACAAATCCATAAAAAATGCTCACGGGGAGACTTGAACTCCCAAGGTCATACAACCGGTGGATTTTAAGTCCACTGCGTCTACCATTCCGCCACACGAGCATAAATAAAATAAATTAATGTGAATAAAAAGCTATTATATGGTTAATAAATACATTATCTACCACAAATGCATAAGGCACATCAACCAATGCAGGAAGTCTAAGCAGCTTAAAAGAACGTTTTTCATCATTTGTTTCTATATATTCTGGCACAGATCTATCACTTGCTTCAATAGCAGTAACAATAGATGGATTTTCAAACATTCCCTGTTTTTTAAGTTGCACAGTAGAGCCAGCCACAACCCTGACTGATGGTATATCAATTTTTTTATTATTTAATAAAAAATGACCATGTGAAACTAATTGCTTAGCAGCAAATATTGTTGGTGCAAATTTTGCTCTATAAACCAAAACATCTAAACGAGTCTCTAGAAGAGAAATAAAATTCTCAATTCTGTCACCTTTTTTCTTTGTTGCTAGCTGGTATATATTTCTAAATTGCTTCTCACGTATGTCATAATGAGATTTAAGCTTCTGCTTAGCTTCTAGCTGCTTTGCAAAATCAGATTTTTTAGAGTAACCCATAATTCCATGTTGCCCAGGTGGATATTTACGTTCCTGAACTGGATCTTTGGCATGTCCCCATAGGCTAACACCATATCTTCTGCTAACTAAAAATTTTCTCTTAGTATAAGACATTAAATGACCATTCATTTATTCAAAAATTATTATTTAGATACATTATAACATTTTAGCTGAAAACACAAGCATAGAGCATGTGTGAATTTTACTTATTGAAAATTTCTTACTATTTAATTTAAAACATACTTGATTTAATATAAAATAACTCATATAGTTACTTTATATAAAGCTAATGAGGCTGAGTGGCAGAATGGTGATGCAGAGGATTGCAAATCCTTGTATGGCGGTTCGATTCCGTCCTCAGCCTGAAAAATGGCTTGGTGTAATAATACTAACTTTATTATTGTTAGTTTCTTTTGCATCATTAGCGGATGAAGAATATAACCAAACCATATTAGATGGTGACTTTACTTCTCTTAGCAATAGTTCTCAGCAGATCTCTGTAGAACAAGGCCATAGTAGTATAGCAAGATACTCTCAATTTGGCTCAACTCCTTTGATAAATGCTGTTCTTAATAAAGACTATAGCACAGCTATTTCAATTTTAGAAAATGGAGCAGATCCAAATGATGCTGATGATGCTGGTGTAACTGCACTACATTTTTCAGCAATACATGATATGAATAATTTAATTTCAGCATTATTAAGCAGAAATGCTGAAATTAACAAAACAACTATTAATAATTTGACACCATTAATGTATGCAGCATCTTTTGGCAACCACAATATAGTAAAAAATCTACTTGATCATGGTGCTGATGTTAATATTAAGAGCATAGAAGGAAAAACTGCCATAGATTATGCAATACAATCTGGTAGTGTTATGTCAGTAAAATATATTGCGCAAGAAATAAATGAAATGCCAAAATCATTGTTAGATCAAACAATGCAATATGCAAAAAAATCCTCTAAATCTGAACAAATGCTATCAATAATTAATGATGCTATTATACCACCCTCCTCTCCCGCTAGTAATCAGGAGGTAGTAAATACTAATAAAGTATTAAATATTAATACAAGTAAAAAAAATAACCATATTCAAACAGCAGAATTACAAAATCTTAAAAAGAAAGGAGGTGAAAAAAAAGAAAGGAAATATACCCATCACAATCAAAAAAATAAAGAATATTATACACTGTATTTTGGTGCTTTTACTAAAGTTGAAGATGCAGTTTCATATTGGAATATTATAAAATCTAAACATAAATGGTTAAGCCAGCTTAGTTATAAAATAGAAAAAGAACAATTCTATGTTAATAAACAAACTTTTTATGATCTTTTTGTTGGAGCTTTTTCTAATGAAAAAGATGCTCAGGATATACAAAAAATTCTAGTATATAGAAACATATCTGTTACTGTTCTGCCATCAAAAAACAATCAAAATGATATGAAAATAGCAGATGTGAAAAAAATAAAAAACAGCATTGCTAGAGAAATAGCTATCCAACAAGAAAAAAGTAAATTGAATGATAAGAAAGAAACTGTGAAAAAAATAGCAAGCGTGGAGAAGGCAATTAATGATACTGAAACCATTATAAAAAATGGCACAGAGCGTTATGTACTAGACTTTGGTATTTTCATCAACAATATTCATGCAGAAAAATATTGGCAAAATATAAGTCAAATACAATGGCTTTCAATGCTACATCCAGCTTATGACACCACAATACATAATAATATTGATAAATCAGTTGTATCACTAAAAGCTGGATTTATGGTAGATAAAGAACTTGCTGAAAATATGGCTGATATTTTAACTTCTGTTGGCATAAGAGTTAGGGCACTATCGCTAGATTATACACCAAAAGGCATGTCATTAGTATCCAAAAATAACTTATTCAATAAATTCCACTATTCATCATATTATCCAGATAATATCAAGCAGCAAAAAGATTCTCAAAATAAATTGTTAAAAATAGAAGTTAGAGAAGCTATTCCATTTGAAGACAATGGTAATAGTGATATAAGCTCATTTAATAAAGCAACTGTAAATATTAAAATTTCTTCATATAAAAATCGTTATATAGCTGCACTTGCTATAGCAAAAGCTGGTAAATACTTTAAAATTGACCAACATGCAGTTACAATTAGTCCAAGCAAAAGAGCAATTGCTTATCTTACAATCAATAATACTAATGTAAATGCTGCATGTAACTATTTCATAGAACAAGGCTATAATTGCATTGATCTTGAAACAAATAATGATTAATACTGACTTATTACTTCAAAAACTAGAAAAAATTAATGCTGAAATTACAAAACATAGCAACTTATACTACAATCAAAGCTCTCCAATCATTTCTGATGCTAAATATGATAAACTTTGCCAAGCTAGAGATAAATTAGAAAAAAAATTATCTTTAAATGGATCAACAGTTGGTGCACCACCATCTGATAGATTCATAAAAGTACCACATACATCCCCCATGCTATCTCTTAGCAATGGCTTTACCATTAAAGACATAGAAAATTTTATAACAAAAATCAAAAAATTTCTCAACCTATCAGAAAAAAGCACAATAGATTTTTACTGTGAGCAAAAAATAGATGGTGTTTCAATATCACTAGTATATATAAACAGCAAGCTTGTTAATGCTCTAACACGTGGTAATGGTTATATTGGGGAAGACATATTATGCAATGTCTCACATATGTTTCCAAAATATCTTCAAGGATCTGAAAAAAAACCGGTAAAAGTAGAAATACGTGGTGAAATATACATTGATCACAATGAGTTTGCAAAAATTAATGCAAAAAACAGCAATGAATTTCTAAATCCTAGAAATGCTGCATCAGGATCAATTAGACATTTAGATTCTAACATTACTAAACAAAGGAATCTACGATACTTTGCTTATACAGTCGGTACTTGCACAGGCATAAAATTCAATTCACAAAGTGAAATTATTGAAACACTTGATAAATGGGGTTTCACTGTTAATAAAACACATTTTGCAACAAATAATATAAACAAAATGCTTGAATGGTATAGCAAAATTTGCACACAACGACCACATTTAAACTATGATATAGATGGCATAGTATATAAAGTAAATAGCACATCACTACAAAAAAGACTAGGTTATGCCAATAGGTATCCGAGATGGGCCATAGCTCATAAGTTTCCAGCACAACAAATGGAAACTACTGTAAAAGACATAACAATACAAGTTGGAAGAACTGGTGTACTAACCCCAATAGCAGAACTATCTCCAGTTAATTTGTCTGGAGTTACAATACGTCGTGCATCATTACATAACAAGGATGATATAACTAAAAAAGATATACGCATTAATGATATAGTTACAATAGTACGTGCTGGCGACATAATACCACAAGTCTTGCGTGCAAACCAAGATAAGAGAAATTCATACTCTAAGCCATTTGAATTTCCCCTTAATTGTCCATCGTGTGGCACATTAACAATCAGTGACATAAAAAATGTTGCTGTAAAATGCCCTAATGAATTTAATTGCCCTGCACAAATTATAGGAAAATTAGCTCATTTTACTTCACGTGAAGCACTTAATATAACTGGACTAGGTAAAAAACAAATAGAATGCCTGTTTAGTGTTGGATTAATAAAAAACTTAACTAGCATCTTTACATTACAAGTAGAAGATATGGCTAAACTGCCAAATTGGGGTAAAAAGTCAGCGGAAAACTTAGTTTATGAAATAGAAAAAAAACGTACAATAGAGCTTAATTGCTTTATATATGCATTAGGGATAAAGTTTATAGGGATAAATACAGCTAAAATTTTTTCACAACATCTTAGAAACTATCAAAACTTCTATTTGCTGCTTAACAATATAAATAATGAAAGAATTACAACAACACTTAACAATATTGATGGCATAGGAAATAAAACGATTGAATCATTAAAATCATTTACCCAAATTAAAGAAAACATATTGCTATTAAACAACTTAGCAAACATTCTTACTATTAAGCACAATCAAATAAAACAAACAAAATCTACTATTAGTAATAAAACAATAATTTTTACGGGAAAATTAACAAGCATGAGTAGAGCAGAAGCAAAAAGTATTGCAGAAAAACTTGGTGCAAGAGTATCCAGCAATATCATACATGACACTAACTATTTAGTCTCCAATGCCATAAATAGCTCTAAGATAAAAAAAGCACAACAGCTTGGCATCAAAATAATTACAGAAAAAGATTGGCTAGAAATAATCAATAACAATCATCTCTAGACAATACTAAAACAAATCTACAATACTTCTCAGTGCATTAGTCAAGTTAGTATTAAAAAAATGTGCCGACAAAAGCAATAAATATAATACTAACATAATTAGTGGTATAACACTTTCAACAAAGCTTATAGCCATTAGTGCAGTTCGTTTTCTCTTGCCCATCTCTTCAGCTTCATAGCTATGAACTTGTATTGCCAAATTTCTTTCAAGCTCATAAACAGAGCTAGAACGTACATATATCATTTCTGAATAGTACAAGCCAAGAATTCTCCATATAAAGCACAGTATAATCCCAATACATATAGAAAAAGGGTAAGTAATTTCTTTATGTATGCTGCTCACAGTAGAACTCAAAAAAGCTATTATAGATAAAATAAAAATGCTAGCAGATATCATGAAAAAATTAAAAATCATTCTTCTATGAAAAACAATATCTAATCTATTGAGTAAAAATTCCCAACATTTCATTGACTCAAAGTCATCGGAATGCTTAGTATATTCAAAGTTCCAAAGAGGCATAGATAATCAATAAATAATTATAACTACATTTATAAAATATTTATTAATTATTCATTAAATTAAAAAAATCGCAATTACTTTTAGATTGCTTAATTTTATCACGCAAAAATTCTATAGCCTCCAATGGAGCCATCTGTACTAACAAACGACGCAAAACCCACATCTTACCTAAAATTGCCTTATCAACAAGAAGTTCCTCTTTTCTAGTACTGGAACGTGTAATATCTATAGCTGGGAAAATGCGCTTATCAGCTATTTTTCTATCAAGCACAATCTCAGAGTTACCAGTTCCTTTGAATTCTTCAAATATTACCTCATCCATTCGTGAACCAGTTTCCACCAATGCTGTTGCAATAATTGTTAATGAGCCACCTTGTTCAATATTACGTGCAGCACCAAAAAAACGCTTTGGTCTTTGTAATGCATTGGCATCTACCCCACCAGTCAAAACCTTGCCAGATGATGGGACAACTGTATTATATGCACGTGCTAATCTTGTAATTGAATCAAGCAGTATTACTACATCTTTTTTTCTTTCTACCATTCTTTTAGCTTTCTCAATAACCATATTGGCTAACTGCACATGCCTAATAGCCGGTTCATCAAAAGTTGAGCTAATCACTTCACCTTTTACAGAACGTGACATATCAGTAACTTCTTCTGGCCGCTCATCTATCAGTAAAACAATTAATGATATATCTGGATGATTGGTAGATATTGAATGAGCTATATTTTGCATCAAAATAGTCTTACCAGTGCGTGGTGGTGCAACAATTAAAGCTCTTTGTCCCTTACCAAGTGGAGCAATTAAATCAACAATTCTACTACTAATATCTGATGAAATTGTGCTCTGCATATCACACTCTAAGTTAATTTTTTCCACTGGGTATAGTGGGATTAAATCATCAAAATTAACCCTATATTTTGAGCTATGTGAGCTATCATTATTAACATCCAAGACTTTCTGTAGAGCAAAGTAACGCTCACCACGCTTTGGTGCACGCACCATACCTTTGATCATATCACCAGTACGCAAGCCAAATTTCCTTATTTGATTAGATGAAACATATATATCATTAGCACATGATACATAATTACACTCTGTAGAACGTAAAAAACCAAATCCTTCAGGCAAAATTTCTATCATGCCACTTCCAATAACAGAACCATGAGCAAAAACTATTCTCTTTAGAATGCTCATTAATATATCTTGTTTAGCCATTCCTACAGCTACATCTGCACCAATTTGAGAGCTGAAATCAAGCAAGCTGGTTATATCTCTCTTTCGCAACTCAGCAATTTCAACTGAAACATTAGCTAATGAATCTTTGTCATCCTCAGCAATATTGCTAGCATTATTGCTATTTGTGTTATTATCTTCAGTATCTTCTGAGCTTTTGTCTTTATCTGCAGCAGAATTCATGTCAATATTAGTATCTACAGAGTCATCCAATGACAAAGCATCATTAGAGTCAATTGGTAATCGTTTTCTCCGCTTTACAACACTTTTCTTAGTTTTATAAAAATTAGTTTTATTGCTGCTATCAGCTATATCTTCTTTTTGGATGTTGACAGTATTAAGGTTATTATCAGGCATTCAGTCTCCTACAAAATATAATAAATACTATGTATAAAATTAAGAACTTAAGAAAAAACATTAGAAAAAATTTTAAGAAAAGAAATTAACAGTCATAAAAATGAGAGCTTTATCTCTCAGAGTATAACATAAATTTCCCTCATCAAGATATAAACAATCCACATCAAATATTCAAGACTTTTTTTAAAATTAAGGTAGAAAATGCATAAAGATGCATCACAACTAAAAAATATACAGCAACAAAAACATTAATTTGTAAGCTAATCAGCAATTATTAATTGATAAAATTTCTTTAATAAGAGAAAAAATACTTATTTATTGCAAATAATTAACGTTAATATTATTATATAAATAAATTAATACAATATTTTATATAAATGGATAGCAAAATAAGAAAAAATTTTTTAACAGTAGTACTTAATGGATTTCCACTAAATGATGCAATAGATTTTTTCTATAGTATTTTTATAGATGAAACAAATGCAATAAACAGAAGCCATCCTAGTGATGAACAGCCTGTTGCTTGGCAAGTACAAGAAATACAAAGAGGCTATAAATATGACACCATAATAATAACCAACTTAGAAGAAGAAGCAGCAAAAAAAATGCTTAAACCAATCTTGGATGCTATAAAAAAATCAAGGTGCAATCAAGAAAAAAATGGCTCACCTATAAAAACCATGATACAAAAATCTACATTTAATGATAAATATGAACTACTAATCACCACTACACATGGCAAACCAGCTCTGTCAACTGCATTTTGTGCTCAGTTTATAAAAAATAAATATCCTTGGCATTACTATAAACATAGATTGATACAATCTATAAAAACTATAGCATTTGTCTTTTCCAGCATCATAATGTTACTTACGCCAGTTATTACAGCCATGGTATGCATATTATTAACCTCCAATTTTCCTGCTGCTGTAATTATGACTTCATCATCTCTGCTTTTAGCTACATCCTTCATTGGAGGATTGTTTATGTTGCTTTCTATGAATGACATCATAAAACAACATTTTCTCTATCCATATACACAGGGAATAGATGCTGCTTATGTAATGCAGGATCTTAAAAAAGAAATTAGAAAATCCCTAGAAGAAACAATATCAACAAATAGCAACCCAGAACCCAGCTTAATATATAAAATATCAGAAGATAAAGACATAGAAGATATACTAACAAAATCTCCAAAGCACAAACTTGCATTGTTGCACCATATCACAAAAAAAATCATAGATTATAAAATAAATCTGCTAATCAAACTCTCCTCTAAAGAATTACTTGCAATTATAAAACAACAAGATTCTCCAACCTTTAGTGGCCTAAATGAAGCTGAAAGTAGGAGTTTGTTGCAAAAATTATTAAATAATATAACTGAAGATGTAGTAAGGGAACAAGTTGGATTATATTTTGAAAATATTGACTATATTACCCTTTCCAGCATGGAAGTTAGAACAATTCTTAAAAGTGCAATACACAGCATTGATCCAGAAGAACTGTTACTAGATGGTGTAATTAATAGTAGTATTGACGTTATGACATTAAAAAATACACTTTGTACTATAGTTACAGGTGATTCACAAATCTCAAGAAATGGTAATTTATTAACAGATAACACTGTTAATGAAGGAGAAAAACAAGTAGAAGATACACCAAACACTAATGTTTCAAAGGCAGATATTGCAAGCATCACAATGGAATCTAATGCATTGCCAGCACTTGCAACATAAAATATCCAAAAATAATTCCTACTGCAAACATAATCATAGCTCAATGTTAGTCAACTATTAATCCAACTTGCCTATAATTTAGCTGCTTAAGCATAATTTAATAAAAATGGCAAAAAATAAAACATATAGCAGAGTTGAAACAGCATCCAGTGGCAATAACCATATTGGCAAAAAAATTGTATTACTTGGTGCTGATAATAAACGTATAACCAGTCTCTCAACAGAAGATACAAAAAAATTAATAAGAGCAAATATAAAATCATTGACTATTAGCAATACCTCTGCAGCCAAGCAAGCATTTTACAGTATACTAGACTTTAATAAAGATGAAAAACTTCCTATATCATATAAAAAACATCACAGCCCTGGAATAAAAGCATTACACGATCTGATTGCTCCAGCTGTTTATGATATAACCATTCCTATGGACAATCCAAGTAAACCAGACATTACTCCTATAGGCTCAAGCATTGAAAATAATAATAAAACATATAGATTTAATTTATATGATATTGCAAAAAATGATTTCTCTAATACAGGAATGCCGATAAAAGAAGGGGTAGTAGTTGCAGGTGATGAAACTGGTATAAAAACCACAATAAATGAAACAGGTTTAGTTATTACACTAAATGGACCAAGCCTTAATTCTTCTATAAAAGATAAAATAAAACATCCATTGCAAACAATAATGCAGCTCAGATCACCAAAAAACTCAAGAAATTTAGAATGGATAAAAACATTAAATGAAACATCAGGTGCAGAGCAAAAAGTAAATGATATACCAAGATCGCAAGAAAAATCTTACCAATTTACAATAACAGAAAAATCATTACGTGAAATGCCCATGCATGAAAGAGTTGTTCTTATCCACAAACTTAGTTCATCTGTAGAAGCTGTCAGAGAAATTGATAACAATCTAAAACCATTACTCTTGCTGTCCAAAGCAAAAGAGATGCAGCAAAATGGATTGTTGTTGCCATTTAAAGCTCTTAACTTAGTTTATAAAACAATAACAGCCATACTAGCAGTAACAGTAGCTAGCACAGGAGGATCAGAGCCAAATCTAAAGCAAAAAGTATTAAAACCATTGAGAATAATTGCAGAAATGCTAAATTTACAAAATCTACCTACAGTGCTTAGCTCACTAGGGTCATCTGGAAAGGCTTTGTATCTCATAAGCAAACCATTAGGAATGTTACCAGTAGTTGGCTCATTAATTGATACTGCAATAGTAAAGGCATTGTGCAAGCGTGAAATTAAATCTAGAACACCCCAATATATTGAGCTAGAAAAACAAGTCAGATTAGAAGCACAAAATAAAACAAAAGATAATCCAAAGAGTTCAGATAAATCCAAACAAAATGATGCAGTATTATCACAAAATCATGAGGGATTAAGATTAGCCAAACCCTCAATAGAATCATCTCCATCTTGGACAAAAAACGAACAGCAGAAACAACAAAACACTGTAAATAAAACAAAAGAATCTGGACCAGAGCATTAAATTTACAAAAAATTCACAAAATATATATACAATCAGCAAAAATAAATAACAAAAGCATGCCTAAGAAAATATTTAACATGACTCAGTCTGTACTTAATCTTGATGATCTGTATTATGCATTTATCTATCATAAACCAAAAAACAGAGAGAATTGTAAATCTAATTATCAAGCCATATTGCACAAATTAATTCAAGATGGAGCAGATGTATATCTTGATACTGAGGATAATATAAATGTTATTCTGCATCCTAATTCTAAACTAATCAGAGATTTAAATACTGCATTGGAAAAAATGAAAGAAAACAGTAAAATAGACTATAAAAATACTGGTGGCAATCAAGTGGTCTTTCCTGCTAAAATGTTGCATAATAGAAGAAATATGAATATAATGTTAAATGAATTAGCAGAAAATGATGCTGAGCAATCCCTCAGAAAGGCTGTAACATCTATTGCTGAAAATAAAATATTAGATACACAAAAAAAAACTAATATTTCTAATGCTGTAACCTTAGCAATGGCTATAATGACTGTGGTTGGTGCAACACTTCTAGGTTTAGGACTAATACTTGCTCCTGCAATTATCATTGCTGCCTCATCTACAATAGCTATAGGGGCTATAAGCTATAAACATTATAGCAGAAGCAAACTTAACACTGTAGAAAAATCTGATTATAAAATGATGAAAAAAATTTATGACAATCTCATAGAGGTGCAATATGAACACGTGCAGGATAAGAAGATGAGCCAAACAAAAAAACAAAAAAATTTCAAAAAAATTGCATACAATGCAAAAGTTGCAACACATACATATAGCAGATAAATAAACAAAACATTCAATTATCAATATTAATAAAATAATAAATTGTGCATACTTTAACTATAAATTTATAAAAATAATCTATCATAGTATAAAAATATCTTAATAAAATATGCCAGACAGAGCACAAGAAGCAAACAGAAAAATGCTTATAGGCCTAGATGAAATTAAAAGACATTTTTCACAAGCAAAAACAGCAGAAATTCAAGATACTAAAATATTCTATGGAATAGAAAGACTTGGTGGGGAAGTTCTTTTTAATGCAATAGATAAAAGCATTACAATTGCATTGCCAAATGTCAATAAAAATCCTATGCAGAATAAACTTGAGTCTCTATTAGCTAAAAATGGTATTGAAACTCATTATGATGATACAACAAACCAAAACATTCTAACTATAAATCAGAAAACATTAGATGAAAAAAGGGAATTAACGCAAAATATATTATGCTCTATTGCTGCAAGCAATGATGAAAAAGAAAAAATTTTATCATCTTTTGCAAAAGGTAATGAAGCGGCCAAGAAAAATGTACGGAATGTAAGTTATGGATTTTTTGCTATTGGTGGAATATTAGCTTTTGCAACTCTAATAACAATGGCTGTAGCTAATATAGCAGTACCAGTGCTAATAATGACAGCATTAGCTGCTGGTGCTATAATAGTTGGAGGAATGATAATAAAAACTATGGATAGAAATTCTTCAATTAGAAAAAGCATTAACAATCTATCTGTTAGTAGTATAAAAGATGGACTATCTAAAAAATTAGAGAAACATAAATCAGATGAGGATAAAAAAATAGACAAAAAGTTTAATACAAAATCTACAGAATCAACCAAACTAAAAGCTACTAACACCAAATCAAAAAACAGTAAAGGTAGCCCTAGCAGAAATGATGAGCTATTACAAAGTGCTGAATGGCTTGAAGATGATATTGATATTCATGCTAGCAACACACAAAGCAAAAAACGTATAAAATAACTAATTAAACAAACATTATTTAATACTTAAATCTTCTAATTTTCTTTGAACCACATCTATTACATTTATTAACTTCAACAAATTGACCTTCATCTTTACTGTCTTTTTGCATAACAGCATCAGTGGGAAAAAATAACATTATTGACATAACTAGCATAAACAAGCATTGCATAAATAACCTAAGTTAGAATTACTTTCATTATTAAGCTGATAATTTATTGTATCATATAATTTCTCTATTAAGCAATCAAATAATCAAGACTTCAAATAACATTTAAGTTTAAAATTCTTTAAGCTGTTCAGCTTATATACAATATGTACGCTTTTCACAATAAACTGATGTGAAAAAATGATCAAAGAAATAACTTAAAGTTTAATAATTTTTTTAAAATATAAGAATCTAACTTTATATCAAGATATAAAAATTGTCGCTTAATTAATATTCCTTACATAAATATCAGTGAAAATATTGATAATTAGTTGCAATATACTAATTATTTAAAATCAAATAATTCTACTATCAACAATCTAACTCTATGATAATATTTTATAATTTTTTGCATAACTTGCTAATTTAAGCTATCTATCAACCTCACCCATAACAATATCTAATGAACCAAGAATCACAGACAAATCAGATATTGTATAACCACGTGCCATACTATCAATCATTTGCAAATGTGCAAAATTAGGCGATCTAATGCGACACCTATAAGGCTTATTAGTGCCATCTGCTACCAAATAAACACCAAACTCTCCCTTTGGGGACTCTACAGCAGTGTACAACTCACTAGATGGCAATGAAAAACCCTCACTGTACAGCTTAAAGTGTGCTATCATAGCTTCCATTGAAGTATGAATTAAAGATAAATCTGATTCTGGTGCAATTTTTCTGTCAGAACATATAACTTCACCAGATGGCACTTTCTCTATACATTGCTTAACCATAGAAACTGACTGCCTAACTTCAGCAACTCTAATCATATAACGGTCATAACAATCACCATTATAGGTAACTGGGATTGAGAAATCTAATACATTATATATATCATAAGGTGTTGCTTTTCTTAGGTCTCTTGGCACACCAGTAGCCCTTAAAATAGGGCCACTGCAACCCCATTTTATAGCATCTTTTTTAGATATTATTCCTATACCAACATTACGCTGTTTCCATATTCTATTCTCAGTAAGTAAAGTCTCAACGTTATCAACTACTTTTATAGTCTCATCTAAAAAACTTAATATATCATTCAATAACTTGCTAGATACATCATTAATAATGCCGCCAAAACGAAAATAAGACATATGCATACGTGCTCCAGATGCCCGTTCAAGAAAAGATAATATTTTCTCCCTTTCCTCACATAGTAACAACATTGGCGTAGTTGCACCAGCATCCAAAGCATGCGCACCAATATTTGAAAAATGGTTCAATATCCTTGTCAATTCACTAAACATTACCCTAAGATATTGAGCTCGAATAGGCACAGGGCAACCATAAATTCTTTCTACACATAACACATATGCATACTCTTGAATCAATGGTGCTACATAATCCATTCTATCAAAATATGGTAAAGCCTGTAGATAGGTTTTATGTTCTATTAATTTCTCTGTGCCACGATGAAGATAGCCTATACAAGTATTACTACTATCTATAATTTCACCATCCAATTCAAGAACCAGTCTAAGCACCCCATGAGATGCTGGATGCTGAGGGCCAAAATTAACAATAAATTTATCCTTATCCTTTGCTTTCAATGTGCAATCACCAAATAACATTGAGATTTAAACTATTAGAAACAGTTTTCTAATAAAATTTAGTATACACTTGCTTATTAAAATTTCAACAAAGAGAAAATAATAACAAAATTTCTACTTGTAATTATGCTAAAAATATATTATTAACAATATTGTCTTAAATCTTTTTAAAAATTATTTCTATATAATTAAAAAATTAATATACTAATTTAGTACTCTAAAACACACTATGAAAATACGTGATATATTTATAGCATTATTCATTGCCATTGTTTGGGCTGCAAACAATATTGGCGCTAAATATGCCCTAAACCATTTCCCAATTTGTTATTGGGTTTCAATGCGCATGATTATATGTGCTATTGCTCTTCTGCCATTCTATAAAAAAGTTAGAATGCCATTAAGTCATCTAATACTGCTTGGAACAAATTACAGTCTGCTGACAATATTAAGATATAAAGGCATAGAAATGAAAATGGATGTTTCAGTTGTCATTATAATAGATAAACTCAGCAATATTTTTTCTGTTATATTAGGAGTCATGGTACTAAAAGAAAAAATTAATAATAAAACAAAAATAGGCATACTACTTACTATTGCTGGAACAATGCTGTTATCTAGTTCACCAAAAGTATCAGGCAATTGGTTGGCATTTGCCTCGGTTCTCACTGGTGCATTTTGCTGGGCAATATATAATATACAAATTAAAACCATAAAAGAAACAAATTATATGGCTGTAATGGCATGGTCTACTTTATTTGGAGTAATATTACCCACTATATTATCTTTATACACTGAAAATAGCCACATACAACTAGCAAAAACAGCCACCATGACTTCAATATCTGGAGTTATATTTACTGCAATATTTCCACTATTACTTGGCAATGGCTTATGGTATTATCTACTCTCTAAATACCCACTGTCTCAAATTACAGCATTTGTCTTACTAGAACCAGTACTTGGATTTATTGGTGCAATAGTAATCTTAAATGAAACAGTAACATTAAAAATTCTAGGTGGCTTGTTGATAATTTTTACCGGTGTACTTTTTATTGTATATGGCAAAGAAAAAACAACTGTTCTTAGAGTTGTACATACAACAAAAAAACATAAAATAACCATTGGCACAAAATATCCTAATATTACAAAAACAGGCTTAGATCAATCATCTAATAATAAAAATATTGCTATCCAATAGCTTGGTTTTCCTCTAAATCTTTTATAACCATCATAAAATGATGATCACTGCTACTATCATCTACATCATGAGTTTTTTGCTCATCAGTATTTATTTCACCTGAAATTGTTGTATTGTCACTATAATCTTTCTGATTATTAACGTCATAACTTATATTAATACCTTTTGGTAATAGTGCCATGCTACTCTCATCAGTCTTTACTCTTTTTGATCTATACTTGTTAAAAATAAACAAACAGACAGCAAACAAAATTAACAATGGAAAAAATGTACCTAAAAACACAAAACCTTTTGATGCATCATTATCTAATGATAATTCAGTGCTATTATTACCAAATTTTATTACATTGCCTTTATGTTTGTAAATATCGCTAGATGTGGTAAATATTGTTGATCTTGATGGCAAAAAGATATCAGAATACTTTTTGGCACTTGCTCTTTTCATCCCATTAGACCAGCTACAATCATCTGCGGTACCAACTTTACCAACTTTACTGTTAAGACATTTAGCAGGGAGAGATTGTTGTATTGGCATGTCAGTGCCATTGCAATTGTAGAGTATACGAAACCTATCATTCACCCTGACAATTGACAGATCACTTATATCACTTGCATTACATGCTGATGAAAATGATCCATATTGACAGTCACCTCCTACAATCTTTCCATTGTTATCAATTTTATAATAAGCTGGAAAAATACTTAAACTATTCATATGATTACGACAATAGAAAAATATCATAGCACCAGAAATATTGTTATCTAAAGCAACAGCACCAATTTTACCTTCACCAACAGAGTAGCCAATTCTGGAATTAAGTTGCCCTGAGTCTATGATTACCTTGCCCTTCCTCAGCTTATTAAAATTAATAAATTTCAAAAGAATATAATTCATATCAGTAATATCCCCCGCTGGTAGCACCAAGGCACAAAGCAATCCATCTCTATCCTTAACAGGCGCACAGAGTAAACTATCTATAGAATAATACCTATATCCAAGTCCAATATAAGCAGTTCCCTGCACCTTAAGAGCATTATTCACTGTGTCAACTTGTAAGAATAATAATTTATCTTTACAACTCAATATAGCCATAACTATGCTATTGCTATCATTATTAATAGGAATAATTATTTGTGCATCAGAACAATCAATAAAATCAGGTAACTTGCATTGGAAACTATGCCCATCATATTGTATTGTAGAATTATCACCACTGACATTTATAACATTTGCATCTTTTGATTTTATTTCCGGCACAATTTTACTCACTTTAAAAATTCTCAAAGCTTTAAGTAAGCAACTTACAGAACAATGTCAATGCTAATCTTACAAAACACAAATTATTGTAAAAAATTAGCTTTCAATATACAAAAACAAATAAACACAGAGTTCAAACACAATTAACATTAGAAAAACCAAGTTGAACAAACAATAAAAAAATTTATACAATAAAAAATACACTAATTATCCAATAGTATATTGACTTAAAAGCGTAAAATGCATATACCTCACTTATTAAGTTAATTAAACTATTTAAGATTATGTCCAACAAGTTATTGCAAAATAAAAAGGGATTAATATGTGGTATAACCAACAGCAAATCTATAGGATGGGGTATTGCTAAAGTATTGGCTGAACATGGTGCAGAAATTATTTTTACTTATCAAAATGAGTCAATTCTAAAACGCATCAAACCATTAGCAAATGAAATAGGTACAAAGCTATTATTAGAATGTGATATCACAAATGAACAAGCTATAGATAAGACATTTCAACAAATAGAAAAACATTGTGGTAATATTGACTTCTGTATTCATTCAATAGCATTTGCAGACAAAAAAGAGCTTAAGGGCATGTATATAAATACAAGTAAAGATAACTTTAAGAATGCCATGGAAATATCTTGCTATTCATTCACTGCATTGGCTCAAAGATCTGCAAAACTCATGACCAATGGTGGAAGCATGCTAACAATGAGCTATTATGGTGCTAAAAAATTTGTACCAAACTATAATGTTATGGGGCTTTGCAAAGCTGCACTAGAGGCCAGTGTACGTTATTTAGCAATGGATCTTGGTAGGTTTAATATACGTGTTAATGCCATATCTGCTGGACCTGTTAAAACCATGGCTGCAAGTGGCATAGAACATTTTGCACATATATTAAACTGGAACAGCACACATTCACCTTTAATGCGAAG
The DNA here is from genome assembly GCF_963930935.1 of Candidatus Xenohaliotis californiensis. Taxonomy (NCBI): domain Bacteria; kingdom Pseudomonadati; phylum Pseudomonadota; class Alphaproteobacteria; order Rickettsiales; family Anaplasmataceae; genus Candidatus Xenohaliotis; species Candidatus Xenohaliotis californiensis. Next base: position 68,254 of record NZ_CAWVOK010000026.1, on the reverse strand, counting down.
TGTAACTCTTGAAGATATAGGTAAATCAGCATTATTTTTAGTCAGCAGCCTATCTTCTGGCATTACAGGTGAAGTATTAATGGTAGATGCTGGTTATCATATTATAGGAGTGCCTTGCAACAACAAATAAATATAATAATTAAAGCATATGTGTTTTATAAGGATCAATTCCAAGCATATTGGTCATAATAGTACTTTCTATATCCTCCATTATTTTGGCATCACTGTTATTAACATGGTCAAATCCAAGAATATGCAGTGTGCCATGTAATAGCATATGCATAAAATGATTGTGAAAGTCTACTTTAAAAATCTTAGCCTCTGCTGTAATTGTATCAAAAGAAACAAAAACATCACCTAATGGCTCTTTAGCTCTAGCACTATTTGTATCAGAAAAATATAATAATGATAAAACATTTGTTGGAGAATCTTTATTATGATACTCTTTATTTAACAGTTGAATAGATGTATCATTGACAAAATTCAATGATACAGTATATTCATTATCAAAAGTATTTAGTGTTAAATCAATATTATATGCTAATTGATATAAAACATGGTTATTTTTTAGTACACTATTCCAGCGTTTATCATGTATATACACATCATACTCTAAAGACATTTTATACCATTCTCATTGCATTGAGCAGATAATTAATATTATAATAAATAAGAATTACACTTTGCCAACAATTTAATGCTAAAAGTATGAAAATATTTGATTTCTCGCTCAACAAATTACTTTATAAGAAAAATAACTGCAGTAATGATAAATCAACTGCAGTAAAAGCATTAAGCATCAAGACAACTAAAAAGTTAGACAGCATTTCAAAAAAAATTGGCATTTCACCAGAATTAGGAATACAAACAAGCATTATGACTAGAATTAAAGTTCCTGTTATATTTGGACTAACAATAATATTTATATTTTTTGGTATTTTTGGACTATGGGCAGCAATGGCTCCAATAGAAAGCTTTGTAAAAGCTCAGGGCAATATAACTCATGAAAGTCACTCACAAATGATACAACATCTAGAGGGTGGTGTAATAGAAAAAATATATGTTAATGAAGGTGACAGTGTGCACACTGGTGACATGCTCATCTCACTAAAAAGTCCAAATGCCAGAGCAAATGATGCCACACTACGTGAACAAATTAACGCACTTGAAGCAACAAGAAAAAGATTATTAGCTGAAAGAGAAGATAACACAGAGCTCCAATTTGATGAAAGCAACTATAACGATAAAAATATTACAGAAAGTCAAAAGCGTATATTCTATGCTAGAAAGCAAGATTTAAACAACAAAACGTCACTACTAAACCACCATATTGGCGAACTATTAAAAGAAATAGAAGCTCTAACACAACAACGTTCATCAATCCAAATGCAAATTGACATCAACTCCGATGAGCTAGAAGCAGCACAAAAACTTTTTGATAAAGGAGTAATAAATAAAACACAATTAAACTCCATTATACAACGACAAGCTGAGCTAAAAAGTAATCTTGGTATAAATCAAGTCTCAGTTGCTAAAATCAATCAGCAAATAGATGAGGATAAAATAAAAATAAACAATACTTATAATATATTTGCTCATGAAGTGGAAAAAGAGCTCAAAGAAGTTGATGCTAATTTATTCAGCTTAAAAGAAAAACTTAATACCAATAATGATATAATTAATCGCTCCATCATAAGATCACCTAGTGATGGAATTGTTAAAGAGCTTCGTTATCATACTGTGGGAGGGGTAATAAGTCCAGGTATAGCAATCATGGAAATTGTACCATCAGATTCAATGCTAATAGTAGAAGCAAAAATATCAAATAGGGACATAGCAGCATTATTAATGGTAAAAAAAAATTATCTAAATTATAAAAATTTAGTTGAAAAGCCAATTATAGCAAAAACAAGAGTAATTACCTATAGTAGCAGAATTATTCCATTAATAGAAAGTGTTGTTAGCAGTATTTCAGCTGATGCTTTTTTAGAAAATCATAGTGTATCTGGTTATTACATAATTCGTGCAAAAATTTCTGAAGAAAATATAAAAAAACTTAATGGAGTGTCATTATATTCTGGAATGCCAGTTGAGCTTTACATACCAACATCATCACGCACGCTACTATCTTATTTGTTTAAACCAATAGCATTATCTTTTAATAGGGCTTTTAGGGAAACATAAATTTTACTTTTGTTTCATACTTACAGATTAGTATAATTAAAAATTGTACTTCAAATAAACAATGTATAAACTCAAATTAACAATCTTGTTTATTTTATGTTTTTCAATAAATGCATTAAGCAACAATAGTATAAACAACAGTGTGGTGATTGACAAAAAAAACAATAATACTCCTACTGTAAAAAATATAGCCTATGATGCACAACAAGCTATACGCTTAAAACACTTAGAAGTAGGGATCAAAATACTAAAAGATGGTATGCAAACTTTAGGAAATAATCAATATCTTATGCAAAATTTAGCACTAGCATATTACATGAATAAAATGTACAAAAAATCCAGTGCAATTTATGCTGAATTATTACAAAAAAATCCTAAAGATGAATCAATGCTAAATAACTATATGATATCATTAAGCGCCAACAGTCAGGGTGATGCTATAAATACTATAAACAACTTATGGAATTTATACCCTAGGTCACATATAATTCCAGCACAATTAGGTATACTGTATAGCCAAATGAATAACATAGTGCAAGCAATATATAGCTATACTGCAGCAATCAAAATAGAACCTAGAATAGACTATAAGTATAACTTAGCAATACTTCTTGATAAAACTGGCGAAAAAACAGCAGCACTAATGATGTATAAAGATATAATAAGCTATTTTGCAAATGGCATAGCAAGTAACAAGACATACAATATACCTATTGATGCAATACGTAACAGAATAAACAGTCTTAACAAAAATGCAAGCTAGCAGAGCATTGCTGCAAAATTGTCATTTTCATAGCGTAAAAAAAACTCTATGATATAATTATAAAAACCTTGAGATTATTGAATTTATTTATGCTAACTTTTCAAGAGTTAATAAACAGATTAAATAAATATTGGGCAGAATATGGATGCACTATATTGCAGCCATACACTACAGAAATGGGGGCTGGAACTTTGCATCCAGCTACTGCTCTACGTGCAATAGATAGTTTGCATTATAAAATTGCCTATGTTCAACCATCAATAAGACCTGCAGATGGTAGATTTGGCAAAAACCCAAACAGACTCTACCAACATCATCAATATCAAGTAATACTAAAACCATCTCCAGACAACATGCAAGAGCTATACCTCAAGAGCCTAGAAGAAATTAGTATAAATATTGAAAAAAATGACATAAGGTTTGTTAATGATGACTGGGAGAATCCTAGTATTGGTGCAGCTGGCACTGGATGGGAAATATGGCATAATGGCATAGAAATATCACAATTTACATATATGCAGCAAGTTGGAGGAATACTTTGCCCTGCTATTACAGGTGAATTAACATATGGACTAGAAAGAATTTGTACCATAATACAAAATAAAGATAGTATTTATGATCTAATGTGGAGTGAGAATATGAGCTATAAACAAATTTTTAAAAAACAAGAAGAAGATTTCAGCAACTCAACATATTATCATAACAATGATGAGAAATATTTACTTGAACAGTTTAAGCAAAATGAGCTAAAAGCACTAACACTAATTAAAAATAATCTACCTGTTGCAGCTTACGACCAGTGCTTAAAGGCTAGTCACAATCTAAATCTACTAGATGCAAATGGCAATCTAAGCACGCAAGAACGTGCTCAATTCATACTCAAGATAAGAAATTTAACAAATAAATGCTGTGGCTTATGGGCCAAATATCAAGAAAATCCACAGTAATGAAAAAACAAAAACCTATAGATAACTATCAATCTATTGTAAAAAATAAAAAAGCTAGCTTTAACTACACAATAGGAGAAACTCTTGAAGCTGGGATTGCTCTTTTAGGTACAGAGGTAAAATCACTAAGAATACATAAAGCAAGTATAGGTGGTGTTCATATAAGTATTGTGAAAAATCAAGCAGTAATAATAAATTTAAATATTTCAGAATACCAATCATCTAAACATAACAACCACAAACCAAATCGCAAAAGAATTTTACTGCTGCATAAAAAACAAATCAACAAACTAAAGGGATTGCAAAAATTACAAGGAATAACTCTTGTGCCACTGAGCATATACTTCAATAACAAAGGTATTGTTAAAGTTAGTATTGCTATTGCCAAAGGTAAGAAAATACATGACAAACGTGAGGCAGCAAAAAGAAAAGAGGTTGCAATAGAACTTAAACGTGCTGTTAAACACACCAGCTAAATAAACTATACGCTCTCACCAATTTCACGTAAAAATGCTGTTTCCATATTATTAGTATTATGTAAACTTAAAAGTTCACTTGGTGTACCAGTAAACATTACGCTATTATTATGCAGCACTGACATTCTGTTGCAAACTTCATCTATATCAGACAATATATGTGAACTAAAAAACACAGTTCCCCCATTACTACAATGCTTTTTAATTTCACGTTTCACCATAATACGTGCAGATGGATCTAAACCACTCATTGGCTCATCAAGCATGAGTAACTTTGCACCACTTATAAACACAGATATTAATCCCAGTTTTTGTCCCATACCTTTTGAATAACTGCTGATGCGCTTATACAAAAAATCATTACTTAGGCCAAACCTATTACATAAATCTTTAGCATCAACATCACTGTACTTTTTATTGTAGTAATTAAGCACCATTGACAAAAACTCCCAACCTTTCAAAAAAGGTGAAGGACTAAATTTCTCTGGTAAATAAAAAACATTCTCACGACTTTTATGTGTATTTGAACTTATGCCAAAGAATGAAATACTACCCTTATCTGAGCCTAAAAGATCCATCATTATCTTAATCAAGGTAGTTTTCCCAATGCCATTCAGGCCAATCAAACCAAAAACTTCACCAGAGTTAACGCTAAGACTTACATTATCTAACACTAGTCTATTGCTATAATGCTTGTAAATCCCTTGCACATTAAGAGCAATATCAATACTCATCAAATACCTCATTAAGAAATATATAACAACATATTCACATATGCTTAAATAAAAATCAACTAACTTAAACTAACTATTAATCCACAAATATACAGAACATCTTTACATGCAGTAAAATACAAAACAACAACTAAACATAACCTAACTAGTCATTTAATGTTACTGGTATTTTTAATAATTTTATATAAGTTTAATATCTCACTGTTTTTAAATGCATTTTGCAATAATTTACTAATACTGCCAATATCATCTTCTAGAGGTTTATTATTTTCAGCATTAGATTTGTCTAATAAATTAGTATTATTGTCAGGAGTATCCTTCTCTGTTTTGGAATCACTTTCCTTATTATTAGTATTATTATTAATAGAATTTATATATTTAAATCTGCCATAACTGCCATGCATGCGAACAATTTCCATATCAGATGGTAAAAAACTTTGATTATTATACAACATTACTGCAATTACACTCTTCTCCCTGTCCACAATAATAGAATGATTTTTATTGCTGTAAAGAGATCCTTGCATATCAAAGAGCTTATGTGTTAAATGAGTCTTTATAATTGTATTAAGTGCCTCTTTCTTTAATTTAAAAATAAACAGTGCTCTATCTTTAAAAACATGAACAGGAACAAATTCATATAAATCTTCTGAAATAGAGTGTGCACTAGTACTGTTAATAAAAATACCATTAATTACTACACTCCATCTATTGCTATCAAAAAACACTATACTATTCAGCTCTAATGGACCAGAAAATACACTGCTAAGCCTCTTATCTAAATCAACAGCAACATCCTTAACAACTCTAGCTTTACTCAAAAAAGTTGATGAATCAAATGTAGATGAATTTCTGAGATACAAACCATCAGCAATAGCAATAAAATTACCATAAGCATTAAATGATCTTGTGCTATTTTTAGCATAAAACTTATATATATTGTTGTATACATTATTATCCTTAGCAAACACTGATTTATAATCATTTAGCACAATACCATCTGGATTATCTATATCCTGTGTATTATCATCTTGCTTAACAGTATTCTCATTATTTGAACTATTACTTTGCAGTTTGCTGCCATCTTTTAATAGAAATCCTATTTTATTAGCTGAATTAACATCATTGCTCTCAGAAACACTCTCATCTTTAGTAGTAATTACATTTAATCCATTATGATTATCAATAGACTCTATGTCACTGTTAGTGTTGCTCAGTGTAACATGACTCACGCCACTTAATTCAATTTTATTATAGCTGCTAATATAGCTATAACCATCACAATTACATGCAGCAGAAACAATACTAGCAAAATTCAAACAAAAACCAAATAACAATGATGACAGTAAAGAAAACATCTCTTAATTACCTATTTTAAATAAAGCAAATCCCAGCTCACCACAAAAGAAGCCGTTACAGAACTATCAGAATTATTCTCTGACTTCTGACTTACAACAGAAATTCTATCAAGTTCAATCCCACCATTAATTCTAGTAGATATATCATCAATAAAAGCATATGCTATAACATCATTAATTGCTGAATAACTTACATATATCTTAGATGACATAAAATTAAATGTTTTATTATATATATTTATGCTTTTATCTAGTTCTGGATAATTGATATTAAAAGTAGGTTCTAGAAAAAAAACTTTTGCTCTTTTTTTTATCAAATTTACCATATCATCAATTGGAATCTCTGTAGAATTAGCATAATCAACAATAATGGTATTAATTCTATCAATTTTTTCTACATTATCCTGTAATATAGACAATTTTTTACTGTAGTCATCAAAATGTTCCTTTAATTCTTTGCTCTTTTTTTCTGTAAATTTAACAGCCTCATGGGAACTAGCAAGGAAAAATAGTGCGATAAAAATTATTGCACCAAAAATCACTATTCTGTTTACAAAAATACTATGTGCCAACTTAATCTTCATAACAACCACCACCAATAACTTGAATAGTAATTTTAAAAACCTCATCTATGCCCTTATCACTTATATCTATAGGAATACTGCTAATTGAAGCACGACAACCTTGAAAAATATCTTTTATCTTAGCCTTGATCCTAAGATGCCCATTTGAGGCTTCCTGATAAGACATACCACGAAAATCAAGTGTAGCGGAAATAAAAAGATCATTTAGAACAGAGCTGCTCTTCTTATCTAATTTAAAACTTTCCAAAGTCATTTTCTTGTCAACTAAAGCAATTTTAGAAATATTTTTTATATACTGCTGCACTGGTTTTCTCTCTCTCATCATTGAATCATATAACTTTAAAATATTATCAATAACAATCATTTCATCTGAAGTAGTATGATATTGTTCTCTAAGACTATTGTAAGCTACTGTAACGCCATCACTTTTCTTTAACAAAACCCTCTCATTCACCTTGCCCAATAAAAACTCCAAGCCAAAAACACCAAGCATTAATAGTGCTAATATAACAACAACAAAAGAAAACATATCCAATACCAAGGAAGTGTTAATAATGGTATTAACCTTGATAGTTTTTTTAGTTGGCATTTTTAATACAGATGAATTCTTCAGCATTAACGATGAAATAATAATATCAGCATTATCTATATTAATGTCAGAAGATGAAGTTTTTACTTTACAAAAACTAGCACAATCTTCCAGTGTTTTTATAAAAACATCATTAGCTTTAATCTCTAATGATTTGCAAGTCTCAACATCATTCTTGTGTACAATATAATATACACTAACCGTTGCTTCAGTTTTGTTGTATAATTTTATTACATAATTAATAGTGCTATTTATTTCATCAGCTAGAAGTGACAAATTAGGATTCTCACCACCAATATTTCCAATAGCACGCGATAAAAAAAAGCTACCCTTGTTGAATACCACTATCTTGTAATCTACTATAGAACCAACCAGAACAAGCATCTGAAAGTCAGAGTTTATTTTCCTCCTGTGCATCTTTTTTGCCAAATACCTCATTACAACACTAGCTTCAATTGGCATAATATGAACGCCTGTAATAATGTAGGGCAAAAAATCAAAATAATGAACATATGACTTAACTTTTGAGTTAATATTTACACCAATAAAAACATAATTTAATTTTTTTTTAGAACTACCACCAGCAACTGGAAGTGCATTTTTAAATTCAAAATTTGCTAGATCAATTTTAAGTTTGTTGCTTACAAGCTGTCTAATAATACTTTTTTTTAAAGGATCAAAAAACTCACAGACATACTCAACATCAAACACATCAAGTACAATATAAATTGCTAAACGACTACCATATCGATGTATTTTATCTTCAAATTTACCACGATCATCGTTATCTTTTATATAAAAAGCATCTACTAGTGTATATTTATCAAAAATCATAATATATGGGAAACTGAAACCATTAACAGTTACCACACAGCTATAACGAAAATATAATTTTATAAACATATTGCAGCTGAAAACTTGACAATGCACTATGTATATATAGGATAATGGTTAAATATTTGTTTTTTATGGATGAAAAAATATTATAATGCATACTTCAACCATACAAAAAAAAAGAAATGAAACTCTCATTGGCGGTGGCAAGGAACGTGTAGTTAATCAACACAAAAAAGGGAAGTTAACTGCACGTGAAAGAATAAAAGTACTGCTTGATAAAAATTCTTTTGAAGAATATGGAGTATTTGCACAACATAGGTGTGATAATTTTAACATGGATAAAAATATTATCACTGGTGATGGTGTAGTAACTGGAGTGGGTAAAATAAATGGCAAAACATGCTTTACATATGCACAAGACTTCACAGTTTTTGGTGGCTCACTAGGAGAAATGCATGCAAAAAAAATATGTAATCTTATGGATATGGCGGCTAAAGCCAAAGCACCACTTATATGCATAAATGATTCAGGTGGTGCAAGAATACAAGAGGGTATTGATTCATTAGCTGGATATGGCGATATCTTCCAACGCAATGTTAATCTTTCTGGCGTCATACCACAAATATCCTTAATCATGGGACCATGTGCTGGTGGTGCAGTATACTCTCCAGCTCTAACAGACTTTATATTTATGACTTGCAACACATCATTTATGTTTGTAACTGGCCCAGCTGTTGTAAAAAGTGTTACATATGAACAGATAACCACTGAAAAACTTGGTGGTGCTAGTGTGCATGATAAGAAAACAGGCATTGTTGATGCTGTATTTAACAATGACATAGAACTGTTGACATATATACGCAAATTTATGCGTTTTATTCCCAATAGCAATAAAGAGGTACTTCCTGTACTTACAACAACAGATACACCATCACGACCAACACATGCATTAGAGGGCATCATACCTTCTAATCCTAACACTCCCTATGACATAAGACATGTTATATCAATAATAGCTGATGAGAATCAATTTACAGAAATACAACAAAACTTTGCTACCAACATAGTAATTGGTTTTGCACATATGAATGGTACAACAGTTGGAATAGTTGCCAATCAACCCAACTCATTAGCAGGATGTCTTGATATCAATGCATCACGTAAAGCTGCAAGATTTATAAGATTCTGTGATGCTTTTAACATACCAATTGTTACTTTAGTTGATGTGCCAGGTTTCTTACCAGGCACAAACCAAGAGCATAATGCAATTATAAAGCATGGAGCAAAGCTAGCATATGCATATGCTGAAGCAACTGTGCCAAAAATAACTATAGCACTAAGAAAAGCTTATGGTGGAGCATACATAGCAATGGGATCCAAACATCTTGGTGGTGATATAAATTATGCATTACAAGATGCTGAAATTGCTGTTATGGGACCAAAAGGTGCTGTTGAAATTATATTTAGCAAGCATGTTAATGACCCAGAAAAACTTGAAATACTGACCAAAGAGTATAGAAAAAAATTTGCAACACCAATAACTACTGCATCAAGGTGTTTCTTAGATGACATTATTAGTTCTTCAAAGGTTAGATTTAAAATATGTTATGCTCTTGAAATACTAAAGCACAAAAGTATCTCTGGATATTGGAAAAAACATGATAATCTTCCATTGTGAAAAATAACAAAAAACTATACACATGCACTGAATGCCATACATATTATAGCAAATGGGCTGGCAAATGTGACACATGTGGTAAATGGAATACAATTAGCCAGAGCCAAGCTATTGAAACAAATACTGCGAGCAACATTGTTTCAATAAATGAAATAAAAAAAATAACTATTAACTATGAAAGATATAAAACTGGTTGTAGCGAATTAGATAATGCACTTGGTGGTGGAATTGCACCAGGTTCTGCAATACTAATTGGTGGTGAACCTGGCATTGGCAAATCAACACTCATGACACAACTTGCTCTTAATTTTACAAACAGCTTGTATATATCTGCCGAAGAATCAATTGAACAAATAAGTATTAGAATACAAAAATTTAAAAAAACAACAGAAAATGTTTTTTTTGCATCACAAGCAAGACTAGAGCAAATCATCTCTATAATCACCAAAGAAAAAAATCTTAAATTTATATTTATAGATTCAATACAAACCATATACAGCAATGAATCTAGCTCATCACCAGGATCTATAATGCAAGTCAGACATTGTGCACATAAAATAATAGAACTTGTCAAAAACTATGGTATTACACTAATAATTATTAGTCATGTTAATAAAGATGGGCAAATTGCTGGACCTAAGGTGCTGGAACACATGGTTGATACAGTTCTATATTTTGAAGGTGATACCTATAATCATTATAGAATACTTAGAACAATAAAAAATAGATTTGGCCCAGCCAATGAAATTGCAGTATTCACCATGAGTGATCAAGGCCTTAATTCAGTTAACAATCCATCTGCAATATTTATACCAGAACATTCAGCAAATACAACTGGTAGCGTTATATTTGCTGGCATAGAAGGAACTAGACCAATATTACTAGAAATACAAGCATTGCTAGCACCAACATATATGGTTACGCCACGTAGAGCAGTAGTTGGATGGGATATAAACCGTCTTGCAATGATAGTAGCTATACTAAGTGCTAGATGTGGAATATTGCTGTCTGATAAAGAAATATATCTTAATGTTGCAGGTGGTTTTAAGATTAGTGAAACTGCTGCTGATATGGCAATAGCAGCAGCATTACTCTCAGCTTTTTATAATAAAACAATGCCCTATAAAACAGTATTGTTTGGAGAAATAAGCTTATCTGGTGCATTCAGGAAAACTGCACATGGACAAAAAAGAATTCAAGAATCAAAACGTCTGGGATTTCATAATGCAATAACAGCTAGAGACAAAGATTTACACAGTGCTGAAATTATAGCAATCAATCATATAACAAAACTAAAAAGCTATATAGAGCAAATTTAATATCAATATACTATAAAAATAATACAGTGCTGGAATTATAGCAATCAATCATATAACAAAACTAAAAAGCTGTATAGAGCAAATTTAATATCAATATACTATAAAAATAATACAGTGCTGGAATTATAAATAAATACTAAATAAAGCATAAAGATAGAAACAACCCATGCTATTTTCTTTACAGTGCTGTTAATGCTATGTTTTAGTAAAACATGTAACCAATTTTGCTGTTTAATTTATTGCTAATCAGGATATTTCTAAGTTTAGCCCTGAGATTAAACGTGATAATTTTGTGAAAATTAGCAAAATTAATTAATAGTATTATTAGATCCAATATTCTCTCCAGTGAACATTGAAGCTGATAGCAACAACCTAAAAATTAAAATCATATTTTCAAATCAAATTACATTAAGCAATATATAAATAACCAGTTACCCTAAATATAGGAAAAACAATAGCCTAGAAACAACACAAGTCACAGTGCTTGAGAAGATAGCAAAAAAAATTAAATAATATAGAATTATTAACTATTATTTAATTAAATAAAAATAAATTATCTCAATCTATAATTAAAGTTACTAATATAATGAACAAAAGTAAACTGACAAAAATTGCCATGGTGCAAACTCTAGCAATCATAAGCTGTATCTGTCTAACAATTGCATTCATATTGCTAACTACACAATTAATACCACGCTCTCAATCTAGCAAAATAATTATTAAACTCTCAACTGTAGCAACAGCAATAGATAGATTCTACAATCAGTATCACAGTATGCCAGCTGATATTACAAATGCTACTAGTTATTGGACAATTAATGACTTTAATTCAAAATGTTCATATGTTACTTTTATTGATAAAAAAACAATACGTGAAACATTTTCAATTGGTGTGAATGGAAATGGTACTGGTTTTGTAGATATGGAAAATATAGCTCAAACTAATGATACTGATGCATTTTTCAAACCATCCAGCTATCTATGTCATTTACGTCTTGCTAGACTTATTCCAAATTCATTTAAAACCAAAACAATAGTACAAAATATAAAAGCTGCAAATTACAATGTCAGTAATGAATTTAATTCTGGTATGCTTGTTGTTGGACAAGCATATATAACGCTCTATGGCAGTAAATCAGGCAACAAAGAAATAAACAGTGGGAACAATCTATATATAATAAGTCCAGAAAAATCTGGAAAAACAACTCCTTCTTCTATTGGAAATGCCAAAATCAATACTAAAATATTTAAAGCCATAAATGAAAAAATAGATAATGGATTACCGGGAAGTGGTAAAATAAGAGCACTTAGCAATCCATACAGTAAAAATGGCTACAAGTATAAAGTATGTTGCAATAAGTTAAACGGCAGAAAATGTGCTCCAGACTCAAAATTTATAAACAAGAATTCAAAGAATTCATGTTATCTTTTTTATGCACTGCCAGAATATAAATAATATAATTACATTATGATAAACATATAAATCATTATATGCTAAGTTACAAACTTTTCATTTATAATGATAATCCTATGTGCTAGTATTATCAACATATAATCCACAAGAATAATATATGCTTGTGGAAAAAACTGTGTATAAAAATAGAGATTATACACAGTAGTCTATTTAACTAAATTATTATAATAATGAATGCCTTATTATAGTGAGTCCACATTGTAAAAAATAACAAACTATGCATACACACAACAGTAATAAAAACTGTGGATAAAATGTTGATAAATGTTAAAAATCCATATTCTCTTTAAAAAAATCAAGTATACTATCTATATCTTTAGGTGAAGAGATATTGTAAACATTTACATTTGGAACAATTTTTTTTACCATCTTTGTCAAAACAGATCCAGGGCCAATTTCTATAAAACTACCAGAGCTATTTTCTGCTGCATATAAAACAGATTCGCGCCAGCGAACTTTTGATGTAATTTGTGAAACTAGCAACCTTGCAATTTCACTTGAATTGCTAACAGGCTGAGCAGTAACATTTGATATAATGGGTAATACTGGATTATAGATAGCAATATGCTCCAGGCCAGCACTCAAAGCATTAGCAGCATCTGACATTAAATGAGAATGAAATGGCCCACCAACATTTAGTCTTATAACTTTCTTTATTCCAAAATCTTTATAATTATTAATTATAAAATCAATTGCAGACACATAACCACTAATAACCACCTGATCTTCCGTGTTATCATTTGCAAATTGACAAAATGCCACTTTATTTGCTTCAGCTAACAGCTGATTTAGAGAAGTAATGTCAAAACCCAATATTGCTACCATTGCACCATTGCAACAGGCATTAGACATTGCAACACCTCTAATTTTAAGAATTTTGGCAGCATCCCAAACAGATAAAGAACCTGCAGCGCATAATGCAGAATATTCACCAAGTGAATGTCCTAAAGCACATGTAGATATTCTAGAAAATGGCAATGCCATCTCTAAAAGAAGAGATTGCAATATCGCCATTGATGTAGCCATAATAGCTGGTTGGGCATGCTCAGTCATTGTTAATTCTTCAATTGGACCATTTTTAATTAATTTTGATAAACTATATCCCAATGCATCATCAACCTCTTCAAAAACAATACGAGCAACACTAAACATATTAACAAATTGCTGACCCATCCCTACAAATTGAACACCCTGACCTGGAAAAATAAAAATCATACCCTATAGCTCATAGCTTTATAATTTTGCAAAAAATATTAATCTTTTTATCTGCTGCTGTCTAGCAATTTTATTAGGACATAAGGTAAATCAGTATAATAAAAATAACTAAATAAACATACCAAATGCAAATGACCTAAATTTTTAATGCTAACAACATGCTAGTAATAAGATTATTAATTAACACTACATAGTGATTATACAATACTTATTGTGCAATTATATTTATTCTACTATAATTACAGCTTAATTTAAACAATATGATTCTAATATGATGACCATTGAAGATAATAAAAACAATAATCCTATAGCTGGTAAAGCTAAAGAAAGCAATAGCACTGAAAAAGACCAAGAGGAAAATGGACGGAAATCAATTGAAGATGATAAAGAAAAAATAACAAAACTTATGCAAACAATAGATGATTATAAAAACAGATGGTTAAGAGCTGCAGCAGAAAATGAGAATATACGCAAACGCTTCACTAAAGAATTAAAAGATTCTAGGGAGTATGCTGTATCTGAAATAGCAAAAGATGTAGCTGAGCTGAAGGAAAACTTCCATTTAGCAAAAACCAGCATCAGCCAAGAATTGCTTCAAGATAAACACATAGAGGCAATATATAGAGGGATAGAAATGATTGATAAGCTATTTAATGAAATGTTAAAGAAACATGGAGTTAAGCCAATCAATCCAATTGGTAAGGCTTTTGATCATAATTATCATCAGGCAATACATCATAAACCATCAACAGAACATGCTCCAGGAACAGTTATAGAAGTCATAAAATCAGGCTATATGATAAAAGACCGTCTACTTATTCCAGCACTTGTTTCAGTTGCCAAAGAACCAGAAGAAAAACCTACAGCTACAAATTAACGTATACCCATAATATACTTAATTTCCTTAATATTGGCTGCAGCTATTGACTTGGCTTTTTCTGCATTATTGTGTAAAATTTTACTCAAGTAACTATAATCAGCTAGTAATTCTTTAAGTTTAATTGATATTGGTGAAATAGCATCAACAATAATATCAGCCAAGTCAGATTTAAACTTAGCATATCCATATCCAGAATATCTATTAACAACATCATCTATAGAACAGTCAGAAAAGCATGTATATACATTAATTAAATTTGCAACTTCTGCTCTATTTCTCTGATCATAAATAATAGAACCTGTTGAGTCAGTTGTTGCTTTTGCAATTTTCTTTCTTATTATATCAGCATTATCGCTAAGATTTATTCTAGAATGCTCTGAAAAATCTGACTTGCTCATTTTATTGCTAGCATTTTTTAGACTCATTATTCTTGCTGCATTTGCATTAAACAAAACTTTTGGTTCAGGAAAAAATTGTGTATTATAACGATGATTAAAAGTTCCAGCTATCTCACGCGTCAGCTCAACATGCTGACTCTGATCATTGCCAACTGGCACCCAATCTGCTTTGTAGAGCAAAATGTCAGATGCCATTAATACAGGGTACGTATACAAACCAATAGAAGTTTTTTCTTTATTTTTTGCCAATTTTTCTTTAAATTGTATCATGCTATTTAACTTACCATGTTGCACAATGCAACTAAGTAACCAGCATAGCTCAGCATGCTCTGGAACATCAGATTGTCTAAAAACAATATTCTTAGACACATCTATATCACAAGCTAAGTAGCTAGCTAAAGTATTGTAAACATTTTTTGTCAATTCATCACTATTATATGGCATGGTTATTGCATGCAAATCAACAACACAAAAAATACAATGATATTTGCTTTGTAATTCTATCCAATTTTTAATAGCACCAAGATAATTACCTATATGCAAACTACCTGTTGGCTGAATGCCTGAAAAAACAATATCCATTTTAATTCCTTATAAAAATCAGAGGTAGATAAAACAATATGAACTTTACAATGTTCCATTATACACTAACTACATATCCCAGCAACTTAACACAGCAAACAATCAGAAAAAATATTAATAAAGAGTTGGCGACTAAGATGATCTTTCATGACTTGCTCTCATCATTAAATTCCTTGCATTATTTAAAATTTTTAGCAAAAACTTATATTTCATTTTATTTGTTGATAATTTCTTAAAAAAATCTTCTTGTGTGATAATTCCAAAAAAACAAATTATAACTTTCCTTTAATTGTAAAAAGAATTTAAACATAACTTGGTAATATACTTGTCTTTCATGCTGATTTTGCTATACTGCATATACTCCTTATGGTGGGTGTAGCTCAGTTGGTTAGAGCACCAGTTTGTGGTACTGGGGGTCGCCAGTTCAAATCTGGTCATCCACCCCAATTTTTGTGTCCGTAGCTCAATTGGATAGAGCATCTGCCTTCTAAGCAGCAGGTTGTAGGTTCGATTCCTACCGGATGCGCCCCTACAAACAAAGTTTACTAAAACTTCAAAGCATATTTTCACTATTTTTATTAACAATCAAGTTCAGCTCAATTTACAAGCTTATAAAGCACTACGTAATCCATTCAGATAAAAATATTCTTAGAAATATGCATCTATGGTTTTTATAAACATTTCTCATGTAAGAAGCCTCTAATTCTTCATAGCAGTCAATATATAATTAACGTCCATTTTGCTTGAAAGATTCCATCTGCAACTTAATGGATTAAACTGCAAACCAGTAGAGCTAACTATATTAGCTCCATGTGCATTCAACATATTGCGTAATTCTTGAGGTTTTAGAAACAAGTCCCAAGAATGCATACCAATTGGAACCATTTTAGCTATATATTCAGCAAACACAACAGTTAACAACATAGATTTTAAGCTTTTGCTAATAGTTGAAAAAAAAATTATACCATCTGTTTTTAACAAACTGCTGCAATCTTTTACAAAGCTCATCTGATCTTCAACATGCTCAATAGCTTCCATAACAGTCACAATATCAAACAAACCACTTCTATTACGCGCAAAATCTGCAACCTTATCAACTTGATAATTAATAAACAGGCCTTTTTTCTTAGCTCTATTTTTTGCAACATCAATACACATTGAACTAGCATCAATGCCAAATACAAATTTACTATATCTTGCTAAAGATTCTGCCAATAAACCACCACCACACCCAATATCTGCTATCATGGCATTCTTTATATAATTCTTTGAACAAAACTTATCTACACATGATCTTATATAGTTAAATCGCACATAATTCATTTTATGCAACATAGAAGCCTTACCATTAGGACTCCAATCATCTGCATTCCAAAGAAAATTATTATATTTGTTACCATGAAACATTTTGTATAACTAATTTTATATTGTTTCAACTTTGAAAATCATTATATATCATTAATTAACAATATTGTCATATGTCTAGTGAATCTAATAATAACAAATCAATGAATAAAAGCACCTTAACATTAAAAATAAATTTATGCTATATGTTGGCCATATTGCTAACAACTATCATCATAATAACTGGTATGTGCAAAGTAGCAATAAACATTATAGACAGCAACTTTAACAATACAGCAAAAAACATAGATTGTCTTTTTAAAAACACTCACGATGAAATATCATTTATGTTGAATAATGCAATTAACAAACTAAATACAAACTACAGTGATAAAACTCTATTGTCTAAAGCGTTAAGTGAAACAATATCACAACAACATATTAACATCTTTCACTCTATTTTTTGGACCAACTATAAAAATAAAATTAAAGCAATTGCCACATACAATCAATCCACAACAAACATGATCAACAAAAAAACTAATGATATTTTTATGTTTAATTTAAAAGCAGAAAAAAATGACTTCAAAATTGGTGGTATTGTTAACAATTTTCTTGTAGATGGAGCTAGAATTATACCAGTGCATACAGCAATCTCTAGCAATCAAAACAAATATCTTGGCTCACTTTTTCTTATACTTGATGCAAACAAAATGTGCACATTGCTGAGAAATACAATATCTACAAATTATCCATACTTCATACAAGAAAAGTCCCACAACTATCCATGCATTTTGCCATTAAACAAGTCTAGAATATCAATAAATAAAGAGTATAGAAAATGGTCAAAAAACATTAAGCAACTAAATTATATCAGTATACTAAAAACATTAATAATTGGCACTAAATATAACTATCAATACAATACTACCAGCTATCCAGCAAACCTTAATCTGGTTATAGATAGAACACTTATAGTTAATGTTCTGCATATGGAAATACAAATAGCAGGAATATTAATCTTAATGCTGGTGATGGCAAGCATAGTGCCACTTTTATTGCAACAAAAAATATTTCTGTATTTCATTGCTACATGTGTAGAATTTATACAAACATTTTGTGATAGCAATAAAAATACAACAGTACATAAAAGTATATTAAAAAACCTTATATACTCAATAACTTTACTAAAAAAACAAACAAACAAATTCAAAAAACGCTTAAATACTGCTCAAAAAGAATATGAAAGAGCCATTACACAAAGAGATTCAGCCTACTTAGCTGCTGAAATGGCTTTAGTTGCACAAGAAGAGATAAGTGCAAAAATACAAAAAATAGAACTTACTAATAAAATTACAAATGCAAAATATGAATATATAAATGAAAAGCTTGCAACTTATCAACAAAGAGCAGATAATATACTTAATTTACTGGCAGATGTAAATCATGAGCTACGAACTCCTCTTAATAGTGTCATAGGATTTACTGATTTCATATTAATAAGCACACCACTGCAACAAAAAACCATAGAATATCTAGAATATATAAAAAATTGTGGACACTATCTATTATACCTAGTCAATGATATAATTGATATTATTAGAATTGAAGAAGGTGCAATAACTCTTGAGGAATCAAATGTTGCAGTAAATGAAGTAATAATCTCATGCATATCCTATCTAAATAGTGATATCAATAAAAAAGGCATAATAATCAATAATTATAGCGTAAAAAAACTACCACTACTATATGTAGATAAATATAGAACTAGACAAATAATACTTAACATACTTGCTAATGCCATAAAATACATAGGTAATGGCAAAATAATAGATATATACTCTTATTACAAAGACAAAGAAGGGTTAAATTTAATTGTTAGAGATAATGGTAGTGGCATATCAAGCAATGAGTTAAATAAAATATTTAGCAAATATACTAGAGGAGAAAGTCAACAGAATATTGAAGGTTTTGGTCTAGGCATGTCATTAATAGACAAATTAGTCAAAATGCACAATGGTAAATTAAACATAGAAAGTAAACTAAGCATTGGCACTAAAATAACCGTAACTTTTCCAGAAACCAGAGTTATAAAAGATTCTAAAACTGTTGCTTAGCTAATAATTTTAATATATCGTAACTGAATTAGTATTTGCCCCATAATTATATAATGAGAATATAATGCAATTATCCAAGTTTTTTGCACCAATAAATAAAGATACACCTAAAGGATCTTTCATAGAATCACATAAATACTTAACAAAAGCTGGTTTTATTAGACAGTTAGTATCTGGTATATATAGTTGGTTGCCACTTGGTTATAGAGTATTAGATAAAATAAGCAGCATAGTAAGTGATGAAATGGATAAAATTGGTAGCATGAGAATACTCATGCCATGCATACAACCAGCATCTTTGTGGCAAGAATCCAGCAGATATGACTCATATGGCAAAGAAATGCTACGTATGACAGATAGAAATGATAAAGAAATGCTTTTTGGCCCAACTCATGAAGAAGTAGTAAGTGATATATTTCGTCATAATGTCTCAAGTTACAAATCACTGCCCTTGATGTTTTATCAAATACAATGGAAATTTCGAGATGAAATAAGGCCACGTTTTGGCATAATGCGCAGCAGAGAATTTTATATGAAAGATGCTTATAGCTTTGATCTCACCCAAGAAGATGCTATTAAAACTTATAAACTAGTCTTCACTACATATATGAAAATTCTCAAAAAAATTGGTTTAAAGCCAATAGCAGTTAGTGCTGACAATGGTAGTATTGGTGGTGGATTTAGTCATGAGTTTCACGTTGCTGCAGAAACAGGAGAAAGCATGCTATATTATGACAAAAGAATAGACTCATTGCCAAATTATAATTTTGACACACTTAGCAAATACTATGCTGCAGTAGATGAAAAACATAATGCAGAGAAAACAGTTAGCATTCAAAATTTCTTAGTGCAATGTAGAGGAATTGAAGTTGGTCATATATTCAATTTTGACACTAAATATTCTAAATCAATGAATTTTACAGTAACTAATAACACTGGAGAAAACATACATCCATATATGGGATCATATGGCATTGGCATCTCTCGCTTGGTTGGTGCTATTGTAGAATCCAGTCATGATAACACTGGAGTGATATGGCCTAAGGCTATATCACCATTTCAGTGTTCTTTGATTAACATATCACCTAACACAAATAAAGCAGATGAGATATATTCTCAACTTATTAATGCTGAAGTTGATGTTTTATATGATGATACCATGGACAGTGCAGGTATAAAATTTAACAAAGCTAAATTAATAGGCCTTCCATGCTGCATTATTGTTGGCAAAAACACTGAGCTAACAAATAGCATTGAAATTGAAGATAGATTATCAGGAAAGAAGACTATTGTTGATAAAGACAATTTGGTATCATTTCTACTAGAAAAACAATAAGTAAAAATTTAGCACAAATTTTGTATTGTTGTGCTAAATTTCTTAGTTCTCAAAGTTTAAATTCTTATTGGCAAAACTCCAGTTTAATAGATTGTCCAAAAATGCACTAATATAATCTAATCTACGATATTGGTAATCAAGATAATAAGAATGCTCCCAAACATCTGATGTTAACAATGGGTAAACATTATCTTGTGCTATAGGTGTTTCAGCATTAGAGGTTGATATGATGTCTAGTTTTTTATTGTTATCTGATACAAGCCAAACCCATCCACTTCCAAACTGCCTCATGGCAACTTCCTTAAACTTTTGATAAAACTGCTCATAGCTGCCAAAACTATCTACAATAGCAGCTTCAATTATTCCAGAAGGTCTGCCACCACCATTTGGCTTAATAGACTGCCAGTAAAAATTATGATTCCAAATTTGTGCAGCATTGTTAAATATTTTTTCCATTCCATTATTTTTACTGGATTTTATAACATATTCTAAATCTTTACCAAGCAAGTTAGTATGCTGAAGCAATTTGTTAAGATTTTTTATATAACCAGCATGATGTCCCTCATAGTGATTTTCCACAGTATTTTCTGAAATATGTGGCACTAAGGAGTTTTTTGAATAATCAAGTGGTGGTAGTACAAATACCATATTAAACCATTTATAAAAAACTATATAGATATAAATTACATACTTTTAAAAATTTTGCAAGATTGAAGTTACTCATACAAACCTCTAACTATATTATCAATTTCATCTAAATTGCTATTCTGTTCTAATGAGTGTGTATTTTTATTAACTGGCTTACGTTCCCTAAGCTTTATATTTTTATGCTCTGGATATTTTGCTAATTCCTCATCAGCAGAATCATTTGCGATATCATCCAAGTCGCGCTCAGTAAAAGTATTGGTATTATTATATGTACCATCCTTAAAAAGATCATTATTAAATGAACTACCACTTCTGATATCATCTTTAATAGAGTCATAGTTTAAAACTTTCTGCTGTATTTTTTTTTCTGTAACAGCATTAGGCTTAAATGATTGATTGTCAGTTGATATTGATGACTTTCCTAATGTCATAATTGGATGTGGCTTAACATGTTTTGTCATATACTTTTTATTTGCAGTAATAGCATCAATTAAACGCATACCATCTAATGGAACATTGCCATCCATAGAAGCATTGATGTTGCCATTAGATTTTCCTTGATTGTTTTTTAGTGTTGTAGAATTTTGATTTTTAATAGGTGGTATTATGCCTTTGTTCTTTTGCATGTAAGCATTATAAAAATCTTTTTGTAAAGAGAATTTTATACCACCAGGATTATACACTGGTCTTCTTTTTTGAGAAAAAATTTTCTTGTACAAAGCATCCTGATCTTCGCCATTAAAAGAACTACAGCCAGACACAGATGTAATCAGCACACAACAAAGAACAAATAATCTAAGCACCATTATACCAATATAATCAAATTTGACTTTTATGATAATATTTTATAATCTTTTGCGCAACTTGCTGATTTAATACAAATAATTTAATGTTTAAAATTAACATTCTTGGATGTGGCTCATCATCTGGTGTGCCAGTTTTAGGTTGCACTTGCAAAGTATGCCTGTCCATACTAACAAAAAATAAAAGAATGAGATCTTCTATACTCATCACTATAGATAATACTAATATTATTATCGATACTGGCCCTGATTTTAGACAACAAATACTAAACTCTAAGACACATAATATAGGTCATGCTCTTTATACACACACACATTCAGATCACTGTCTGGGTATTGATGATCTACGTGTTTGCACTATATATCAAAAAAAACCAATAGATATTTATGCTACAAAAAAAATTATTTATGATTTTCAGGAAAGATTTGCATTTCTATTTCATGCACCAAAACACATAAACAGACCATGGCAAAAACTTCAAAGCAACATCATTCAATATAACATACCTTTTATGATAAATGATGTCACCATCTATCCATTTGAACAACAACATGGAACTATTTCCACAACTGGATTTATATTAAAGCATAATAATATTAAAATAGCATATTCAACTGACATAAAACTCATCACAACAAAAACCATAGAACACTTAAAAAGTATGTATTTAGATCTTTGGATAGTTGGATATATTGGCTATCATGGCAGCATTGCTCATGCATCACCAAACCAAATTATGGAATGGATAAAAATTATATCACCAAAACAAACAGTGTTCACACATATGGGGGATAATGTTGACTACTATCAACTCAGCAAAAATCTGCATACAGGAATACAAGCTGGTTTTGATGGTATGCAAATAATACTGAGATAGTTAAAGCAATGCTAAATCTAGATAAAAATAATCAAATAAATAATCTAAGCAATACTAAAATAAAATATACTAATGTAAAAATTGCTCATTTATTATACGATTCTCAAGCTCATGACCATTGTCAAACAACACATTTAATAAACCAGGCTCACATAAAGAAAGTTCAACTAAGCGTATGCTAGGGAATGACTTATAATCAATGAACAGATTTGCTGGTCTTTTATTTGAGTCTAAAACCTCAAAAGTTACAGATACATCTTGTGGCAATAAGGCACCACGCCATCTTCTTGGTCTAAATGGACTAATTGGTGTTAATGCAAATAAATTAGATTTCAATGGTAAAATTGGCCCACCAGCAGAAAAATTATATGCAGCACTGCCACTAGGCGTAGAAAGCATTATGCCATCACCTATCAAACAATTTAAATGACATTTTCTATTAATTGACACTTTGATATGTACAGTTTGTATAGTTTCTCTTAACAATGCAGCTTCATTTATAGCACAAACATTAACACTCAAGCCATTATCCATATGTGCCTTAACTCTTATAAGCTTTAAATCTGTATTAACTGCATTATTAATCTTTTCTAATAAACAGTCTTTTGCTACATCAAAACTATTCATTAAAAAACCTAAAGTACCACAGTTTATACCATAGAAAACAACTTTATGCCCTATGTAGCCATGCATAGCTCGAATCATAAAACCATCACCACCTAACACAACTATTACATTATATTTTTCTGCCAATAAAGGTGCTGATAAACTTACCTCTTGGATATTATACTTCTTGCATAATGCATTCTTTATGCTAACAGCATAAGTGGAATCACTGTTTGTTACACATCCTAATTTCAATTTTTCTAATGACATTTGTGATGATTTATGCTATAGTACTATTAATAATATCATAGTGATGTATTATGTCAAAAGGGAAAGGAACTAGTAAAAATAATCCAAATGCTCGTAAAAAAAATACTCAAATTAAAACATATAATGGAAAAGAAATATTGCCCATAATGCTTTTAAAAATTGCTGGAAAGCGCCGTGTAGTTGCTCAGTATAAAAATGGTAGTCTAGTTACTGATGCAAATGGAAATACTGTGAATTATAAAGACATATCATATGAATAGAGTTACCTGTATTTATAAATATTTACATTGATATAAAACAAGGAACATAAAATATGACATTAGCACAGGCAACAATTAATGTTAGAAAAAAAATAAAATCATTTGTTAAATCCATAGTATCATTTTCTGCAGTAACCCTGCTTGCATTATCTTTTCGTAGCTTTATTGCTGAACCATTCCGCATACCATCAGGTTCTATGAAAAATGGCTTGTTAATAGGAGACTATATTTTTGTATCAAAAATTACCTATGGCTACAGTAGACACTCATTGCCATTTTCACTGCCATTAATCAAAAATAGAATTTTTTACAAGGAACCAAAACGTGGTGATGTTACTGTGTTCCGTCCACCATATCAAACCAAAATGCATTACATAAAAAGAATAATTGGCCTGCCGGGTGATAAAATAAAGATTACCAATTGCAATTTAATAGTTAATGATATGCAGATAGATAAAAATTATCTAGGTACGTGGTTAGATTTAGACATTGGCATAAATATGGATGTTTACACAGAAGAATTGGATGGTAAAAGATATGAGACAATATACAATAATAATACACCTAAAACACATTGGTCAAATAATACTAGAGAATTTATTGTACCAAAAAATTCATTCTTTGTGCTTGGCGATAATAGAAATCATTCCACAGACAGTAGATTCAGTGAAGTGGGATTTATACCAAAAAACAACCTTGTTGGTAAAGCAAAAATGATTATATTCTCATTTAACAGCAAAAATAAATTATTATTCAATAGTAAAAGATTCTTTAAACTAATACAATAACATTACTTTTTATTTATTGTAATTTTACGCTCAGGAATTCTAGCAGCCTTACCTTTTAATTTGCGCAAATAGTAAAGCTTTGCTCTTCTTACTATTCCATAGCGCTTAACCCTAGCACTTTTTAAATATGGTGAATAAAATTCAAAACTTCTCTCCACACCTTCATTAAAAGAAATCTTACGCAATGTGAAAGATGAATGTAAACCTCTATTTCTCTTAGCTATACAGACACCTTCAAAAGTTTGGTTACGTATATAGACACCATTGTCATACACCTCAAAATCTACGGAAACAGTATCACCTGATCTAAAATTATCAATATTATCATTTTTTAATTTTGCCATTTGTTCTTTGTTGAAAGTATCTAGTAAATTAGTCATTGCAATTATCCTTATTAAATCTATAAATTTGCCATAAATCAGATCGACGCTGTTTTGTTATCATCTCTGCAACACCAATCCTCCACTTATCTATATTGTCATGATGACCTGATAAAAGAATATCAGGAACCCTCATGTTCCTCCATATCAATGGTCGAGTGTATTGATTATATTCTAACAAAGCAGAAGCATTTCTGCAACACGTAAAACTCTCAAAATCAAGGCTATTATCATTTTTCAAAACACCAGGAAGCAAACGCACACAAGAGTCGATAATAACCATTGCTGCTAACTCACCACCTGATAATACATAATCACCAATACTAATATCTTCAACATTATAAAAATCTAAAACTCTTTGATCAATACCTTCATAATGCCCACAAATCAAAATGATATTCTTAGATCTCGCAATATCTTTTGCATAATCATAGCTCAACAGCCTACCACGTGGACTTGTGTTTAAAATACGCATTCCTGGTTTCAATATATAGTCTATAGCACTGGCCAATACTTCTGGTTTTATAAGCATGCCACTACCACCACCATATGGCCTATCATCAATTGATTGTCTTTTATCTGTTGTAAAAGACCTAATATCAATAACATCAATATCCCAAAATTTTTTATACAATGCACGGCCAACAACTGATTTGGATAAAGGACCAGGAAACATATCGGGAAATGCTGTTATAACCTTCACAGAAAACATTAAGAAAAAAGCTCCATGGGCCTAATTATTGCATAACCCTGCTGTATGTTAATCTCAGGGAATACTGATTTTATGACTGGCATCATCACAATATCATTATTGTCTTTACGCATAATTTCAACCACTTCACCAGCACCAAAATTCCCAATATTTACAATATTACCAAAAATCTCACCATTAGATAGTAAAAGCAACAACCCAATCATATCACGATAATAAAACTCATCATTGTTAAGCTTTGGAAAATTACTCTTTTTTGTAAAAAGTTTCAATCCACGCAACTTATCTGCTGCATTATAACTATTAACACCAAAAAAATTTGCTGTACACTTCCCAGAAGATAGTGAAATCTTGAAAGAGGCTTTATATTCAAAACCATCCTTATCAAATAAACTATATTTCTTTATATCTAGTATATTAGAAAGAAAGCATTTTAATTTAACATGACCACATACACCATGTGGTGCAACAACAGTGGCAATTAATATATCTTCATCCACAACAATCTTCTATGAAACCAGCTCTTTTAAATTATTTGTTAGGCGTAAAATAACTTTTGTTGGAATGGCGCCAGTACTAACCCAATACTTAAATCTACTAACATCTATATGAAATCTATTGGTGTGGTCTTTAGGTAATAATGGATTATAATAACCAATTTTTTCAATAAACTTTCCATCACGAGGAGCCTTAGCATTAGCTACTACTATACGATAAAATGGCCTATGTACTGCACCCATTCTAGTTAGCCTAATCTTAACTGGCATATATAAATTTCCATCTTAAAAAAATTTAATATATTAAGTAACATATAAATAAATTTTTGTCAATAAAATATTATTTTAAAAGTATAAAAACATAATCAAAAGTACTGTCTAAGTAGCTTAAAAGCAGTGTATATTGTTTCTTAGTATGAATAATTCTATTGACAAAAAATCAAATGATCACATAACCTTAGTCTAACAAAATACTTTGGCATAAAAATGTTTGATGGAGCTGTATACTTAATTTTTGGCATATTTACCTTAATTGCTTTCTTACGTGGCTTTATCAAAGAAACACTCAGCATTATAGGTCATATTGCTGCAATATATATTGCATATAAGTTTAATGATTACTTTAGTGAAATACTTTCCAATATAATACCACTAAAAAGTGCTGCATCTGTATCAGCATATATTGTTGTATATATAGCATTTATCATAATATTTTGGATATTAAATACTCTAATATCAATGGTTTTAATGCCAATAAGACTTGGGTTTTTAGATCGCTTTCTAGGTATAATACTTGGCATAAGTAAAAGCTATTTTATATGCTTTGCAATATATATAGCTATAGCATTAATTTACCCTATGCTAGAAAACATAGATGATAGTAATATGAATAGCAACAATAGCGTAAAGAACCATATTCCACCATGGGTTAAAAATTCTAAAACATATATTATGTTTAAGTTCACTCAAGATGCTTTGGATAATTCATTGAATGATCTTTGGATAGATGGATTTATAGAAACTTTACACAAAAAACTCAATAAAAAACACAATATTGAAAATAAAGACATTGATAAGACAATACAAAAAAACAATGCAGCAAAAAATGATGATAAAATTGATACTAACAATATGAGCAAAGACAATAAAAAGGAAAATAACAATAACACCATAAAGAAAAATGAAGAAAATAACAATACAATAGACAACACTGAATCAAAAATTGAAGAATTCTTTGAAGTTGATAAAGGTACAGCAGATAAATCAACAAAAGATGATGATGATTTATCAAAACATCATAAAAAAGAACAATTACCCTCTTCATCAGAAAATATTACTATTGATAATATGTAACTACCTTACCAACCTCTCATGTATCTTCTTTTTTTGTCTTTCAATTAACCATATAAATAACTCTATTTATTGTGATTAATTTTTAATGCTTCTATAAAAACTTTTTGTGGCACTTGCACATTACCAACCTCACGCATCTTCTTTTTTCCTTTTTTTTGTTTTTCAATTAACTTACGTTTTCGCGACACATCGCCACCATAACATTTAGAAGTAACATCTTTCCTCAATGCATTAATTGTCTCACGTGCAATAATTTTTCCACCTATTGCAGCTTGTATTGGTATTTTGAATAAATGCTTAGGAATTAACTCCTTTAATCTCTTACATATTTCACGACCACGATTTTCTGCAGAATCTCTATTGATAAGCAATGATAATGCATCCACTTTTTCTTCATTAATTAGTATGGATAATTTAACAATATCAGCCTCTTTATATTCACCCTTCTCCCAATTAAAGCTAGCATAGCCACTTGAAATAGATTTTAGCCGATCATAAAAATCAAACACAATCTCTGATAATGGCATAATGCAACTCATTATTGCTCTTTCACCTGAATAACTAGTGTTAAAATCTTCACATCTTCTCTCAATACAAATTTGCATAATTGAACCAACAAAACTTTGAGGAGCAATAATTGTAGCTACAATAGTTGGCTCTAACACTCTTTCAATAGTTGTTACATCAGGCATATCACCAGGATTATGTATATTCAATTCATTACCATTCTTAGTGCTTATTTTATACATAACACTAGGTGCAGTAGTAATTAAATCTAAATCAAATTCCCTTTCTAAACGCTCTATTGTAATCTCTAGATGCAATAAACCCAAAAATCCACAATGAAAACCATAACCCAAAGCATCAGAGCTTTCTACTTCAAATTCAAAACCTGCATCATTTAAATGCAATTTTTCCACAGCTTTCTTTAATTCTTTAAAATCATCGCTACTTACAGGAAACAATCCACAAAAAACCATTGATTGCAAAGATTTGAACCCAGGCAATGCATCTTCAGAGCCATTGCTTACTGTGATAGTGTCACCAACTCGACAACTTGTTGTAGATTTAATATTAGCAGTAATAAAACCTATCTCACCAGCACTTAATTGATCAATATATGTTTTTTTTGGAGAAAAAATACCAACCTGAGTAATAACATGCTTAACCTTATTACTCATGGTAATAACCTCCATTTTTGGACTTATAACACCATCTATAATACGAATCAGAACCACAACACCAAGATAATTATCGTACCAACTATCAACAATAAGTGCACGTAATGGTTTATCCATAGAACCAGATGGAGATGGTAATCTTGAAATTACAGCTCTAGCTAAATCTTCTATTCCTTCACCTGTTTTTGCAGAAACATCTATAGCATCTTCTGCACTAATACCTATAACATCTTCTATTTGAGATTTAACCTTACTAGGGTTAGCAGCTGGTAGATCTATCTTATTTAAAGCCACAATTATGCTATGATTATTATCCAGTGCATGATATATATTAGCTAATGTCTGAGCCTCAACTCCTTGACTGGCATCAACTAATAAAACAGAACCCTCACATGCTGCTAAACTACGATTAACCTCATAAGAAAAATCAACGTGACCAGGAGTATCAATTAAATTAAAAATATATCCATTACAATTCAATCGTACAGTTTGTGCTTTAATAGTAATTCCACGCTCTTTTTCAATATCCATAGAGTCAAGAAGTTGGCTTGTCATTTTATTAGGCAAATCTTCACTATACAATTCTATTAAACGGTCAGAAACAGTTGATTTACCATGATCAATATGAGCAATAATAGCAAAATTACGTATTTTCTTAATATCAGTCATCTATAAAACTTCAAAACGCTTTGCTGCTACATCTAACATATCCACAGTAACATCACCACTATTCTTTAAATTCTCTATAAAATTCAAATATCTATCAACCTGCATATTATCACACCGCAACCACTGTAATACAATATCTTCAGCAGATATATTAACATTATTATCCATCTTTAACAGCCTACAAGCAAGATCAATCTTTTTATCACGCATACTATAAAAAACAGTTTTAACTATAATTTTTTTCCAATGTGATTTAAGAATCATCTTGCTAAACATGCCTCTCATCCACTCTAATGATAACTTATCATCCAAAAGAAAATATAACACTCCAACTTTATTAACTGAAACATTGGTAAGTAAATGAATTTTGATTATATCCAATGCATAACCACGTTGCCACAATATTGCCATATCACTAGCTAAATCTCTATTTACTTTACCATTTATCAAGCTATTTTTTCTAGCTTCTATTCTGTGCAACAAGACACTCCCCATCATATTTGGCAACTCAGGTAATACTTTAGTAATCAAGCATTCAAACTCACTCATAATCTCACTTATACTAGCACTTCTATAGCGTCTCACCAACCAAGCAGTTGAATACTCAATAAAAAACTGCATCTCCCTAATTAAAGATATCTTGACTTTATTGCTTGTCATATTTGCACCAACTGAAAGTCTTTTGCAAATTGCATCAATATCATATATATCTTTAATTACTATGTAAGCAGCAGCAATTTGTTTATATTCTGCATTAGTAGATTCAGCAACATTAAACAAAAAAGATAAACCTGCACGATTTACCATATTATTAGTAACATATGTTGCAATGATCTCAGAACGTAGCGCATGAGACATTATCTCATCCTTAAACTGTGAGCTAATTTTTTTAGGAAAATACCCAATTAAATATTTATTAAGATATGGATCACTCATTAAGTTAGTTGCCATTAACTTATCATAAACAGCCATTTTAGTATGAGAAAGAAGTACGCATATCTGTGGTCTAGTTAATCCATTGCCTTCATTAGCCATAATCTCTGCATCCTTTTTAGATGGTAAAGATTCAAATGCAACATCCAAATAACCATCATCCTCGAGCATTTTAATCAAGAACATATCACTTTCAAATCTAACAGATGATTGCAATTCTTCAAAAGAAATTGCAACATTTTGTTCCAGATTATCCTTCAAAACTAAACTAGAAACATCTTTACTCATTGATTCAAGAATCTTGTTTCTCTGTTCTATGGAAATTTTTGATTTCTTGACAGCCTCCCCTAAAGCAATCTTAATATTAACTTCATGATCAGAACAGCTAACACCAGCAGAATTGTCTATATAGTCAGTATTAAGAATACCTTTTGATTGTGCATATTCTATTCTACCAAGCTGTGTCAAACCAAGATTTCCACCCTCGCCAATCACCTTAGCTCTAACATCTTTACCATTAACACGACAATTGTCATTAGCTTTATCACTTACATTCTCATTGGTTTCATTGATGGATTTAACATATGTACCAATGCCACCATTCCATAATAAGTCAACTGATGCTTTTAATATAAATCGCACCAACTCATTTGGAGAACAGCTTTTACGCTTAATACCTAACACTGATCTTGCTACAGATGAGAGCTCTATAGCTTTTACATGCCTACTGAATACACCACCACCTTTAGATATTATGCTACAATCGTAATCTGCCCAACTAGATCCCACCTTTTCAAAAAGTCTTTTTCTCTCAACAAAAGATTTTCCTGGATCTGGGTTAGGGTCAATAAAAATATGACGATGGTCAAATGCTGCAATAAGTTTTATTTTATTTGATAACAACATACCATTACCAAACACATCACCAGACATATCGCCTATACCAACAACACTAAAAACGTTCTTTTCTATATCTACTCCTTTTTGCATCAAATTATGCTGAACAGAAATCCATGCACCACGTGCTGTAATGCCTAACTTTTTATGATCATAACCAGCCGATCCACCTGAAGCAAAAGCATCTCCCATCCAAAAACCATATTTATCTGAAATCCCATTTGCATAATCTGAAAAAGTTGCAGTACCTTTGTCGGCAGCAACAACTAAATAAGGATCATCATCATCATATCTAATTACATTGTTAGGAGGTATTACTTTGCCATCTACAATGTTATCTGTAATATCTAGCAAACTAGATAAAAACTTCTTATAAGCACTAATACCTTTTTCAAAAGAATATCCATTTTTCAAAACAAAACCACCCTTTGCTCCAGTAGGGATAATAACAGTATTTTTAGTAATTTGAGCTCTCATTAAACCTAAAATTTCAGTTCTGTAGTCTTCTATTCTATCAGACCAGCGCAAACCACCTCTAGCAATAGAACCACCACGTAAATGAACACCTTCCATATCAACAGCAAAAACAAAAATCTCAGCAAATGGCTTTGGCTTTGGTGTAATGCTGATATTATTTGGTTTAACCTTAAATGAAATGTAATCTTTCTTACCATCATCTTGATAGTAATTAACTCTCAACATAGCTAGAATAACTTCACGAAAAACTTTTATCACAGTATATTCAGGTATGCTTTCAGTATATTTCATGTCTTCTTGCAAAAGTTTCTCTACTTTTCTAAACATTGAATCTCTAGATGTCAGTGTAATATCAAATCTCACCTTAAATAAATCGAGAATATGCTTTGTTACATGCAAATTCTTAATAAAAACCTGTAAAATATAATCTAAAGAATATAAAAAGTGCAGTTGCTTTAAATATGATGCAATAGCACGAAACAACATTGCTTCACGCCAATCAAATCCAGCCAATGCTATCAATTTATTAAATTGATCATTTGGTATTTTATCAGCCAAAATATTTAATAGGGCATCTTTATATCTATTTTTAATAAAATTATAGTCAGCCATTGTGCTGGACAGATCAAGAGAAAAGCAATGTATCCACATTTGTGGCATGGTAACAAAATTAATATAATAGCTATTATGACTTAATATGTTAGTGCCCATATTCTCTATTATTGAAAATGTAGATGAGATATCCAGCCTCTCTAAAGAATATATTTTTAACTCAAAACCTTGCTTAATACCTTCATTATTATATATACCAACACTACTTTGCATGCCTTTAGACAACATCTGATCTATTATACAAACATCTTTAAGAGCATGACTTGGATGAAATCTATCCTGATATCCTGAAGGAAAGATATTATGGTAACCTTTATCCAGAATACTTGAAGTACCATGAAAATTATTGTGTATTAACACATTCAAATTACTTGACCAGCTAGATATCTCTACCTTCATCACTTCTTCTAATGTATTGTGATTTACCTTATAAACTTCACCAGGAACAGTTTTCATTTCCAGCTGCAAATATGTTGAGTCAAAAGCAGAAACAACACGATGATTTAATGTCTTGGCATTAAATTCACGTTCTAAAATTCTTGTAGACAATAATACTGTTTTACTATGCCAATTCTTACGAGGCACTAAAACAACACAACTCACAAATCTTTGCAATTTATCAACAGAGTAAAGTACTCGAATTTTTGGATAACGTCTGTTATTTAATATACCCAAACAAACATCTGCCAAGTACATTGTGCTATGTTGCAAAAGATCAGCTAATGAAAATGAACGTGCTATAGCCTCTACTTCCTTTAGACTATAACCCAATAAAATAGTGATATTTTTTAGCTTTGTTACTATAGATTTTATCTTTTTCTTGGCTATAGGCACACCAGCTATGTCTTGACAATATGCATTAGGAGAAAAAACACCTAACAGTCTTTTTTCACCAACAACCATACCAGTATCATCTAATATCTTAATCCCAACACATGTCATATGCTCACGCCTGCCAACAACAGCAACTCTTTCTGACTTGCTAATCTCTAACACAAGTTGTTCTACCAACAAATTCTGTATTTGATGAGGCAATCTATTTAAACAACGCACTTCATCATTTTCCATCCTAGCAACACCCAGGACATCTGAAGAAATTCTGTGCACCTTAACATCCTTGCAATCAGATGCATTGGAAAAACTATATTCTATACAGGCCATGGGAATGAAATTATCTTGACTTAGCCAATGCAAAAAATTTGTGGTTTCAACAATTTGATTATTCCCAAAATAATTCTTATACCCTGCAATAATCTTTGTGGATTCAAGAAGTGCATCAAACATTTTCTGTTTATCTGTAATAATATAAGATATGCTATCAAAAATATTGTGTAAACGTTCACAAATTATATCATTGTCACTAACACAAAGTGCATCAAACAACTCAATACGTATAAAAATCTCTCCTTTATCACCATTAAATGCAACTATCTCTCCTTTATCATTACGCGAGATTCCAATGAAACAACTTATAAACTTAGCAATACTCAAACTGTTGTTAATAAGCTCAGCAGTTATTGAATCAGCAATAAATGGCGTGCTATCAGCAACAACTTCTATAACACTTAAGCTATAGTCACCATCTAAATTTCTTAAACGTAAATTATTTTGCTTCTTTTTATTAAAAGCAAATATATACATATCCTCAGCATCTTTAAGCAATGTCATAGCATTAGACTGCAATATAGAAACAGAGGCATTACCATAAAAATCATGGATAAAATCTTTCAACAAAGACTTGTTGCATTTTGTCTCAAACTTATCTAAGCATTTTATAATATGGGAAATTCTACTTTGCATTATATTACCTTAATTAAAGAATTATATTTCATAATTCTCATAAACAAAATTATTAAGCAAACCAACACCAAAGCCATCTGCACCATCAGGTGATATTTTCTTTTTAGATGAATTATTCCAAGCCACAGAAGCTATGTCAATATGAGCCCAATCCATATCTTTCACAAATCTTTGCAAAAACTTAGCAGCAGTTATGGTGCCAGCACCTAAAACAGAACTTGTGTTACGCACATCTGCTATTTTTGAATCTATGTGCTTATCATAAGATGCGGGCAAAGGCAAACGCCAAACTAACTCACCAGTACATTCTGCAGATTTTTCTATTCTACTTGCCAATCTGTCATTATTTGATAAAAGAGCAGCATACCCAACACCAAGAGCTATAACTGCAGCACCAGTAAGTGTAGCAATATCAATCATAATTTCTGGTGTAAATTTATTGGCAGTATACCACAAAACATCAGCCAAAACTAAACGCCCTTCTGCATCAGTATTTAAAACTTCTATTGTCTGACCTGATAAAGACTTCACAACATCACCTGGTCTTTGTGCACTGCCAGATGGCATATTTTCAACCAAACCAACAACACCAACAGCATTAACGTTTGCCTTACGAAAGGCTAACGACTTAAGCAAACCAACAACAACAGCAGAGCCACCCATATCAGTCTTCATTTCTTCCATAGAGCGTGATGGCTTAAGAGATAATCCTCCACTATCAAAAGTAACACCTTTCCCAACAAATGCTATTGGTTTATCTTTTTTATTCTTACTACCATTCCATTGCATTGTAACAACAAATGGTTCATTAGTACTACCTTGAGACACGCCAAGCAATGCACCCATTCCCATCTTAAGCATTGCCTTATGATCTAATACACTTACATTCACACCAAGTGGCTCAAGTTCATGTTTAATTACTTGTAAATATACACTTGGAGTTAAATTATTAGCAGGTTCAGAAATCAAATCTCGTGTTAAGAACACGCCTAAAGCAACAGAATCATAAAAAGAAAAAGTATTATTTGCAGCAACAACATCACTAACAATAAAGTTCACTTTTAAATTATTCAACTTGCAACCATCATTTTTACTAACACTTTTATATTTATCAAATCTGTAGCTTGCAAGTTTTAACCCATAAGCTACATTAGCAACAACTTCAAAATCAGACAAACCATTGACATCATTAATAGACACTACAACATCAATAATCTTAACACTATTGTTAAAATTCTTCACAGCACTCACTACAGATGCGCCAGCATTTTGACACCTTAAAGCATCTAATTTCTCACCTGCATTCAAAACAACAGCTTCTTTAATATCAGAAGCATTATCAGGAAAATAAATGTGATTACATTGCTCAGAATTTGCACTTAATGCTGCATTAACCATTCTGTAAACAAGATCATCATTTGGTTTAAAAACATCTTGTAATGTAGAGTTTGCAATATAAACTACATGCTGTGATTTTAATCCTTGGGCGTTGATAAAATTAATTTTCATAAGCAAAATACCATGTACCTTATTTTAGTAACAAATATTAGTGATTTATTGCAATCTACACAAGAAATTTTTCAAAAAGTCTTAAGTAAAATCAAATCAAGAAAAAAGATTTCATTGTTAATTTTTACCCAAAGTGTATACTAGTGACTATTAAAATAATGAGCCATAAGTACTAATGCTCAAACCAATAATGTTAAAAAAAAACTCAAAGTATTCATTTTTCTTAAAAATAATACAAAATGCAATCACAAAAACAGAATCAAGAATAATAAGAGATTTCATGGAACTTGGCGATTTACAAGTATCAATCAAGGGAACCAATGACTTTGTCACAAATGCAGACAAAAGATCTGAGGAAATCATATATAATGAAATATCAAAAAAAACAAGAGGAATGGATGTTTCTTTTTTAATGGAAGAAAGTGGTTTAATTGGCAATAAAAATGCAGAATTTTGTTTTATAATTGATCCAATTGATGGAACATTTAATTTTATGCATGGCATATCATATTTTTGCACATCAGTAGCAATGATGCACAATCAAAATGGAATCAGCCAAATAGTAGCAGGAATTATACATTCACCAATAACAAGAGAGACTTTTACTGCAGAAAAAAACATAGGTGCATTCTATATTGATCTAAATACTACTATTCATAAAATAACAACAAGTGCAAAAAAAAATCTCAGACACTCTATGATTGCAACTTCAGTCTCTAGTGACTCAATAAGGCACCACCAACTTATACAAAGGTTGATAAAAAATAATGCTCGCATAAGAAGCATGGGAAGCTCTGCATTAGATCTGGCATACCTAGCACTAGGAAGATATGAAGCAGTAATATCACCATGCTTGCATCAATGGGATTATGCTATGGGATTTCTTCTGGTGCTTGAAGCTGGTGGCATTGTTAATGAACATCAGAGAAGTGAAGCACCTAACACCAATGAAATTTTAGCTACCAATTCCAAAGAAATATATAATGCTATAAAAAACTTAGAGGATAAAGATAAAAATCTTAGTTGATCAGCATATTAAAGATATAAATCTTTATCCAACAGATTTATTTTCTATGAAACACATTGTATAATAACAAATAATTCCATATCTAAGCCAGTATAAATGTTAAAAATCATATGGCAAACACTCATAATCATTGCTATCACTAACAATATTGCAACAGCAAGTAACAGTAGTGAGACAGCTGAAGAACGTGAGGTATTTAACTATTTTAACAATGAGAACAGACACAATGACATGCAATATTTTAGCCATGTTAACCCTGATGCACCAAAAGGTGGTAAAGTCAAATATGGTATTGAAGGAACATTTGACACTCTAAACCACTATTTAAGTAATGGTATTAAAGCAGCTGGTTACTATTTAATAACAGCTACACCAATGTATAGATCACCAGAACATGTTGCAAAATATTATCCATATATTGCTGAAAAATATATTATTCCCAATGATTATTCATATATCATATTTAAAATTAGAAATAATGCTACTTGGTCTAATGGCAAACCAATATTAGCCAAAGACTTTGTTTTTTCATTAAATGCACTTAAAGAAAAGGGTAATACTTTTATGCGTATTAACTATGATGATATTACTCATGCTGAAATAATTGATAAACGAACAGTAAAAATGTATCTTAGGTATAAAAATCGCAAAGATTTGCTGCTAACCATATTCAGCATGCCTATCTATTATAGTGAGCAATATTCTAATTTAGATGATTCTAAAATCAGTTCTACGCCACCAATTACAAGTGGTCCATATAAAATTACACGATTTGAACTTGGACAACATATAACATATGAAAAAATTGCAGACCATTGGACCAGCAGCTTGGAAGTATTTAAAGGCAGGACAAATTTTCAAACAATACAAGTGGAATATTATCGCGATAATGCCTCACTTGTGCAAGCGCTAAAAGCAGGTGCAATTGATCTTAGATTAGAAACCATATCCAAAAATTGGATAAAAAACTACAATATACCTGAACTAGAACAAGGAAAATTGCATAAAAGAACATTCAACAACACACTTCCTACTGGTATGAGTGGCCTGGTATTTAATACGAGAAGATATCCATTTAACAATCGTGAAATTCGTAAAGCAATATCATATGCACTAGATTTTGCTTGGATTAATAAAAACCTAATGTATAACTCATATGTTAGAAATCTGAGCTACTATACAAACTCAATATATGACACCACTGGACAGATGCTGACCAGCAAAGAAATGAAAATTCTACAAGAATACAAAGAGAGCTTGCCACCAGAGATATTCACACAACCATTCATTCTACCTAACAGCAAGCTTTGTGATATTAAAAAAAATCTAAAAACAGCAATGGAAATTCTTAAAAAAAATGGCTGGCACATTGTTAACAACAAACTAGTTAACGGCAACAATAAACAGCTCACAATTGAAATGTTGCATACTAGCAAAAACTTCCATAGAGTCAGTGCAGCATTTGCACGTAATCTTGAAAAACTTGGAATTAAAATTATCATCACAACAGTAGAGCCTGTTAACTATAGAACAAAAATACATAACTTTAACTTTGATATGATTCTGGATTATTTTCCATTTAAAAATGTACTGCGTAATGAACAAATTAATTACTGGCACTCTAAACTGGCCAATTTAGCTGGTAGCAGAAATTATGCTGGAATCCAAAATCCAGTTGTAGACTCTTTGTTAAACAATTTGTCTAATACAACAGATAACAATGAACTAGTTGCTTTGGCACATGCCTTAGACAGAGTGTTGTTGTTTAACTATTATATAATACCTTGTTGGCGTCCAAAAAGCTTAAGATTCATATACTGGGATACTGTTGTACCACCTAAAGATAGCCCTCAGTATGAGCTAGATTTAGAGAGCTGGTGGGCAGCAGAGCAAAACATAAATAGTCATTAATCCAATTATTGACAATAATATGATATAATGATATTATTTGTAATAATTTTGGCCCCTTCGTCTAGCGGTTAGGACATCACCCTTTCACGGTGGCGGCACGAGTTCGATTCTCGTAGGGGTCACGTTAAATTTTACATTTTCTCTCTTTCAAGAAGATATAAATTATTAGCTTAGATTTAATGATTGATAATTTATCCATTTCAGAATAAAAATTCTATACAGGCATCATAAAAATGTACAAACAATAACAAAATTAATATTTTATTTTGATTTAAATGTTATCTTATTAAAAATAAAAATTTTTATTTATGAGAAAAACAAAAATTAGCATAGCACAGCTGCATTACACAACAGGTGCACTTAACGATAATTGTAAAAAAATCATAAATACCTATAAGCAAGCATGTGCCAATGAATCAAGCCTTGTGATATTTTCTGATCTTGCAATTACTGGATATCCACCAAACACAGCTATGTTAAAACCTAACTTTCAGAAACAATGTATGGAAATGTTGAACAAACTTGCCATGGAGACAAAAAATTATAAAACATTTATGTTAGTTGGTGGTATTTGGGTACAAAATGATTGCATTTACAATTCAATGTTTCTGCTTGGCAATGGACAAGTATTCACTTCTATTGGCAAACACACCATAGATTATGAGGGCATGTGTAGTGAGGCAAGTATATTTACAGCAACACTAATACCAAAAACAATCATAGTAGACAATATAAAAATTCAAGTAATAATTGGCAGTGACATTGCAATGCATCATTTAGCTGGACTGATGTCTAAAACAGGAGTGGAAATCATAATTGTTACTAGCACTAAGCCATATGTAAAAGAATCAAACATAGATCTATCTAATACACTAACAAAAATCAATAAAGAAACACTATTGCCCATTATATACTTAAATCAGGTTGGTGGTAATAAGAATATTACAGCTAAAGGTGGATCACTTATCATGTCGGCACAGGGTCAAATAATACACAGAATGCCTGAATGGCAGGAATGTGTTTCTCATACTGACTGGACAGAAGATATAAATGGATGGGTCTGTACAAATGGCTTGCAAAGCAAGCCTTATAATGAAATAGAAAATATATACCATGCAATGATTAGATCATTAGATGATTTTATTGTATATAATAAATTCAACAGCATAATAGTAAATCTCAATGATACAATAGGGACAATAATTTCAATAATTGCTGCAGCAAATCTACCATCTAAGGTGCAAATAACAGCTTATAGTTTTATTAAAACAAAATATACAGCATTAATGAAAAAATTAAAAATAAAACATAAAAAAATAAATATAACCAAAGCACTGAATGCAAATAAAAAAGCTTTAAAAGAACTAGATCCAGAGGTAACTGATGATAAAAACATCACTGCCAAAACTATAGCACTAATAATGGATAGCTTGGCAAGCACTAACAACTCATTGCTGCTTTCTACCACAGACAAAACAAGTATAGCACTTGGTGAAGAAATATATGAAAACGTGTTTGCACACTATAATATTGTTGGTGATTTATACAAAATTGAACTGATAAATATGCTAAAATGGCTCAATAAATCTAATAATTATATTGCAGATAGTAAAAAAACC
Source organism: Candidatus Xenohaliotis californiensis (assembly GCF_963930935.1). Lineage (NCBI taxonomy): Bacteria > Pseudomonadati > Pseudomonadota > Alphaproteobacteria > Rickettsiales > Anaplasmataceae > Candidatus Xenohaliotis > Candidatus Xenohaliotis californiensis. Next base: position 27,609 of record NZ_CAWVOK010000026.1, on the reverse strand, counting down.
AGAAAAGCTGGCAGTACAAAACTAGACCCATGTTCTAAATTTGACACAAGCATAAAAAATTTTGACAATGCCCTGCAGGAAATATTAGACAATGGGATGAGCTATACCGACCTTGTAAAAATTGGATATAGCCCAAAATTAGAACAATCTATTAAAAACATAATCAGCAAACAGCAACAAAACAAAAATAATATAATACAACCATTATGCATCTCAAGTAACTCATTCAATACATCTTGGCAAACACCACCTAACACTCCAAATCCAGATACATAAATCAAACTTAAAAAATTTAGCAAAAATTAACATTAAGCCAATACACTAGAGTAAAAACTAGATCAGTAAATGCGAATAAATGTCATAATACCTATTGTTGGCCCAGTGCTAATTATTTTAGCAATAATGCAACTAGTGCCAATACTTATCAATGCTGATAACTGGATGGTTTATGTGTTGTCTGCAAATATTTCAGCTATAATTGGCTTAGTGTGTGTGTTAACGGGGAAAAAAAATTTTGGTACAATGAGCACTATAGAGATATCAACCACAACTACTGTGCTTTGGATAATGATAATCCTGTTATCCAGCATTCCATTTATCATACATCCAACAACCAACATGAGCTTTGCAAATGCATTATTTGAAACAACATCAGGATTAACCACTACTGGCTCAACTATAATAGATGATATGAATAGAATACCAAAAGATATTTTATTATGGAGAATTACAACAAATTTTATAGGAGGCATAGGTGTTGTTATTGGAATCACATGTACAATCTTCAGAATTAAGCTAAACAATATGCAGCTTTTCTCTATAGAAACCAGTGATTCTGAAGTAGTGCTACCAAATCATATTAAAACATCTAGTGCAATGATTGTTGCATACATAGCTCTAATAATTTTATGCACAATATGCTATGCATTAGCAGGAATGCATGATATCTTCAATGCAATTTCATATGCAATTACAACTGTTTCAACCACTGGCTTCTCCAATAACAATCAATCAATTGGTCAATTTCACAGCATTAGCATAGAGTATATTGCTATTATTTTTATGATTCTAAGCTCAAGTCCATTAACGATATATCTCTCTATCTTCAATAAAAAAATAAAAAAATTTTATCACAGTGAACAAATTAAATACTACATTATCACAATTGTATCACTAACTGCTATCTTAGCACTTTGGGTATCATTAAAGCAAATATCATATCCTAGACAAAACACTAACAGCTGGGCAAAACTAACTGAAGAAATTTTTAGACATGCAATTTTTGGAATCACATCATTAATAAGCACTACTGGATTTACTGGCAGCAATCATGCACTATGGGCAGCATTCCCAACAACGTTAATTTTTTTTCTTACCTTTATTGGTGGTTGCGGCAGCTCAACTGCTGGTGGAATAAAATTCTTCCGCATAATGATTATGCTTAAAAGCACAAAAAATCACATCTTAAAAATGATTAAACCAGGAATAGTAAAAATAAATAAAATTGATGGAAAAATTATTGACACAGAGGCATCAGAATTAACACACAATTTTTTCTTTCTATTTATTGTAGTATTTGCAATTACAACCATAGCTCTAACAATTAATGGCGTAGATGGAATCAATGCTATGAGTGCGGCAATTGGTGCTCTTAGTAATGCAGGATCGGGTATTAATGCACATATACAAGGGTTAGGTAATTATTCAGAAATGAATAATATCTGTAAATATACTTTATCTATTACAATGCTAATTGGGCGCTTAGAAATATTTAATGTTATAGCAATCCTTGCTCCATACAATTGGCACAAATGAAAAAATCAAATAATATTTAGACTACTTTGTCTTCAAGTGCACTGGTATTAAAAAATCTAAACTGCTCTTCTCAGGCATATAATCCTCTGGCACAGATGGAAGTGGATCATATTTCTTAACAGAAGCAAGCAAAATATCATCAATCATTACATAACCTGTGCTCATAAAAATATCAGTAGCTAATAAAGCACCTGATCTACTAAGTTTTATTTTAATTACACCATAGCTATCATTACTGTAAAGCATATCATTCATATCACTTAAATGATTTGCCACCCAAATAGAAAGCTGCTTTGTGTAAGCATTAACATCCAAGCTATCATCAGAGCCATATTCACTAGTTTTTATGCCCTGCTCATTGTCATTGCTAATATTACTTAAAACAGATGCCAATCCTTTATTTCTCTCTAGTCTAATCGTACGTGCTGTAGCTATGTTATTCAAAACCATCTTGCTATTTGATATAAACAAATTTTGCAGTGGAGTCTGTAAAATATTGCCAAAAGCTTCCTTAACGTCAGCAGTATTATTTGATAATACTATTTTATCACTCAAAATATTAACCATATATGCACTATGCTTTGTGGCATTATTATACCCTATAGCATTACTAACTGGAAATATCTCACCATTTTTATCATGTTTTAAAGTAGAAAGGGAGAGCCAGAAAAATAGTATAATATGCAAAAAAAAAGACAGGCACCAAGTAAAAAAATTAAACATAACAAGCCTAAGAACATGCAAAATAAACAAAAATGAATTATTAGTTGATTGCATATTGCATGACATTAAACGTAATATGGTTATATAAATTAAATACAATGAACTTATAAAATAGTCAACACAAGAGGCATTAAAGCTAAGTAAACTATGATCTTATATAATCTATAACATAACGTGCCACAGCGTCAACTTCAATGTTCACAATACTGTTAGAATTATATAAAGAAAATATCGTTGATCTAAAAGTATGTGGGATTATAAAAAAAGAAATCACAGCATCTTTAATAGAATTAACAGTAAGTGAAACCCCATCAACAGTTACAGCCCCTTTGCAGACAATATATGGTTCTAAAATTTTATTAATTGCAACATCAAAAATATAACCATTACCAACTTTTTTGCGAGATATGACTCTACCAATACAATCCACATGTCCATAAACAAAATGTCCACCAATTCTATCGCCAAGACACAAAGAACGTTCTATGTTGACCATAGAATCATTTTGCCATGAGTCAATTCCTGTAGAAGTTAAAGTTTCCACAGACACATCAAAGCACAATACAGCAGCTTTTATAGCAACGACAGTTAAACATACTCCAGAGCATGCAATAGAATCACCAACCACAACATTGTCAGCATTATATTTAGTTTCTATACCCAAATAAGCACCATTATCACTCTTGTTAAAAAATGATACTTTACCAATAGATTCAACAATTCCAGAGAACATGTGCAAACCCAAAAAGATAGATAGGTAGTAATTTTAAATTATCAAATACACAATTTCTAGCTATTTCTACAAATTACAATAAAAAAAATTTAACAAAATTAATACAAAGTACTAATAAAAACCTTATATTTACAATAAATTACAAAACCAACAACCCTCAAAATATTAAGACACAAAAAGCAAAAATTATAAAAATACAATTTTTTAAAAAAATATATTAATATAAAAGTTAAAAAAACAATTCCTATTAATTGGATTAAAATTTACTAGAAAAACAAACAACCAACTGATAAGTAGTTTAATTATAAACAATAATTATTGATATAAAAACATCCAAAAGCTAAAATAGTAACAAGCTCGAATGGTGGAACTGGTAGACGCACCAGCTTCAGGTGCTGGTAATCATTATGATTGTGGAGGTTCAAGTCCTCTTTCGAGCAGTAACAATAAAAAAACAACCAATGATAACCTTAGGAATCAATACCTCAGATGGATGCTGTACAGTATTGCTATTAAAAAATAGCAAAATTCTCAGTTATTATTATGACATTGAACCAAACCCTGCAGAAAGATTATGCAATATAATTAATGAAGTAATGCAAAAAGCTGGGATATCGTACAATGACATAAGCCTCTTGGCACCAATAGCTGGACCAGGTGGATTAATGGGATTACGAATATCAATGGCTACAGCAATTGGCATGCATAATGTAATAAAAAAACCTATAATACCAATAAACATGTTAGAATTATTAGCATTTTCTGTAAAAACATATAATTTATATACAGAAAAATCTATTGACAAAATTATTAGCATAACTTGTGCAAAAAACAATAATTTTTTTTATCAAATCTTTCATGCTAAAACACTCAATGCAGAAAAACCAGGCATAGCCACTAAAAACGAATTGCTAGCAAATATGTACAAAACATCAAGAATAATTGTTGCCACCAATAAGCAAACCAAGCCACCTAGTGAAATAAATAAAGCACAAATATATGCAGAAAAACCATTGGACATTATGCAAAACATAAACAAAATAGTGCAAGATAAGCATAACAATCATCTTAAGCATTGCACTGATCTTATGTATATAAGACCATTATATATCAACTAAGTCAAAAATCCATCTAAGTATTTTGAAATAATAATATAGGCTAATCTAAAAATTGTATTAATGACATAAAAATGCTACAAATATAACTTAAGAACTCACAATAAGCAGGTTCAAACATGCTTAAAGAAATAAGGTGCATCAAAAAAAAAATCATTTTAACTATTGTTATAGGCATTGTGCCAATAATAAATAGTGCTGCTGTGGTGGAAAAAATTACAAATATATCCAAACCTCTCATATGTCAGATAACGCCAGAAATTATTGCAGATTCACATTATCCTAACTCAATACACACCTCAAATAACCTGCGCAGAGAGCAAGGTGGTGGATTTATAGCTAATGGTCTGCCAATAATTATAACTGGATTTGTTATGGATGAAGACTGTTTACCATTAACCAATGCAACAATAACAATATGGCATACCAACACATATGGATCCTATCAACTTGAAACAATTAAAGACAATGAAAACAACAACATAAGTAAGAACAAAATTGATTTAAATTTTATGGGCAATGGACAGTCATACACTGACAATACTGGAATGTATCATTTTTTAACAATTCTACCAGGATCTTATGAAAAGAATCCACCATATATCAACATATCAATACAGCATAATGATTTTCCTGATTTTGACACCATAATACTTTTTCCCATGCACCATAAAAATACAGAATTTATTCAAAAACACAACATACCAAGTGAATTGTCAAATTTTATTATAGCAAACCAAATTGCAGATAGTGCGGATAATGAAAAAGTGTTTTTGTTTAATGTAACACTACCCGGTAAAAACAACTATAAAAGATATTAACATAAAAAATATAGACTTTATGCTAATTACAAACAACCAGCAGCTAATTTAATAATTGGCAACCTTCTTCTTCAATCCACATGCTATCTAAATCATAGAATGCACGTACTTCCTCTATGAAAATATGCACTACTACACTGTTAAAGTCAATCATAACCCAATCATCTTTATCTATGCCAGATAAATTAACCATATAGATATCATTAACTTTTAGTTCCTTGATTAAAAATTCTGCTGATGTTTTAACATGCCTCTTGGACAATGCTGTCGCAATAACAACATGTTTATATAAAACATCCATACCATTGAGATCAATTATTGATATTTTTTCTAATTTTCTATTACTTAAGATAGAATATATTAACTGCAAAATATTATTATCATCTGCTGACTTAAGCATCAATTTCATAAAAAATATTATTATATTAATAATAGCATTTACACATTATCTAAATCAATAAAAACTATTCTTTAATCCCCCAACCTCTTTTGATTATAATGCATGAGGCTGTGAACAGAATAAACATTACTATAAATAATATACAAGCAGCAAAATTTACACTAGACTCTGCAATTCCAGTGAATGCATATCTTACACCAGTAACCATATGGAAAAATGGATTCAAAGTTACAATAGGCTGCCACATACTAGGCAGATCTCTTATAGAAAAAAATGTACCAGATAAAAAACTTAATGGGGTAATAATATAATTTGTATAAATAAGCATTTCATCAAAACTTCTAGCAAAAATCCCAACCAGTAAACCAAGCAGTGCAGATATAGCAGAAGTCAATATAATATAAACAATTAAAATCATTGGTGCATGCAATTGCAGTCTAACAAAACAACTAACAACCAATCCAACCATAAAAAATGATATAATTGCTCTTGTCATTGCAGCTAACACAAAGGCTAGAACAAAATGAATAGTGTGAAATGGTGGTGTGATGTAGTCTACTACACTACCCATCACTTTACTAAAAACTAATGATGATGAAGTATTAGCAAAACCATTCTGAATAGTCACCATAACCATCATACCAACACCAACAAAAACTTCAAAATCCACACCCATAATTCTATCTCTATGCTTTCCCAGTGCAACTCCAAATACAAGTAAAAATAAAAGTGAATTCAAAGAAGGTGTAACTAATGTTTGGTTATAAACACTGACAAAACGCTTAACTTCTTTAGCATACAATGCAAAAAAACTCACATAACTTTTTTTTCCCATTAATGCCTCAATTGAATATTTATACAATATTGTACAAACTGTTTTACAGAATCCAACTTTTTTGACAATTTTTTGTGTGCATTATTGCATCTAATGATTAAAATATTTAACTACTTAAATAAAGCTAACATCAAAACATGCTAACATTGGATAAATTCTCTTGCACAAAAGCAAACAGTAATCCTTTATCGCTTAGTATTTATGCTTGTTCAACAATACAAGTCAAAAGCCTGAGTAAAAATAATGCTAGTAAATTTTTGCATACTATTGCTGGCTTATCAAAGCCTGAGTTGGGAAAAATAATCTGGGAAAAAACAAAAAATGCATCAAAAAATACACTTTATATAAAAAACCTATCAGGGTTGTATAACACAATGACAGTAATGGAGCATTTATATTATTGGGCAAAAATATACAACACAAGTGAAGCAATATCATCAGCCATTAAATACTTTAGCTTAAAAGATATATTACACTACAAACCTAAAGAACTAGATAACTCTCAGCACAAACAAATTTTATTATCTAAAACACTAATCCATCCAATGGATATTTGGATACTTGATGCACCATTTGCAAATCTAAACAAAGAGAGCTGCACAGCCATTTCAATGCTTATTAACATCAAGTGCTCTAATGGTGGTTTGATTTTTATTGCTAACACAAATAGCCTGCAGCATAAATGGAATCTACAAATTAATCTGGATAATGGAGAGATTTTAACAAGCAATTTATAATTAACTAAAGCTTATACATTGATGTTTATGCAATTTTAGTTATAATGCTTAATATAAAAAATGTTTATTAATTAGTAGCAAAGCAGCATGAAATCAAATAGAAACAACATAGCTGTTATTATATCTAACAATCAGACAAACATACAGCCCAATATACATAGTGCTATGCTAGAAGTGGGACAATCACCAATATTATGTCATATAATACAAAATATATCAAAAACCAATATATATAAAATTATTATTGTTCATGATAATCAACTATCCAGCAATGATAAAGAGCTTATTTGCAATCATTCCATTCTTATGGAAAAAAAGATAAAATTTGTTAAAGTAGACTTTACATCTAGCTCAAGAAAAATTACATCTGATATATTTAATGCAGTTCCAGAAAATACAAGTAGCATTTTGCTAATAGGTGCAAGTGCACCATTTATTAGGGCTTATTCAATGCATGCTGCACTTAATGCTCTAGACACTAAACATGATTTTAATGTGTTAATGCCATCATTTGTTGCATTGGGCATAAAATATAGCAAGCTAGATCAAGAAATAAAAAATAATATAGCAAATGACAGTGATGGTTTTGCAAACAATAATGATGAATCTTTGATACTTCACAACACAGCAGTAATGGCAGCTCATGCAAAATTCTTAGAAAAAGTTATGAGTGACTCAATTAAGAGAGAAGATGAAATATCAGTTAACAATATTATTATAAATGCTATAAACAATGGTGCTACAGCAATATATGTGGAAACACTTGAAGAAGAAATTTTAACAATTACAAACAAACAAAAATTACTATTAGCAGAGCATGTTTTCCAAAAATGCATTAGGAATCAAATGATTGAGCAAGGTGTAAAAATGATTGCACCAGATACAGTCTTCTTTACCGCTAATACAAAAGTTGCTGCAAATGTCATCATACATCCATATGTAATTTTTGAAGGCAGGGTTGTAGTTAAAGAAGGATCTGAGATTAAATCATTCTCTCATATTGCTGGAGCATACCTAGAAGAAAATACCACAATTGGACCTTTTGCACGTATTAGACCAGACTCAATTATTAAACAAAATGCCAAGATTGGTAACTTTGTTGAAATAAAACAAAGTGCTATTATGCCTAAGGCTAAAATACCACATATGAGCTATATAGGCAATGCTGTAGTAGGCGCTGAAACAAACATTGGAGCAGGAAGCATAACCTGTAACTATAATGGTTTTCACAAAAACGATACTATTATAGGCAATAATTGCTTCATAGGTGCTAACACTAGCCTCATTGCCCCAGTACAAATTGGTGACAATGCTACAATTGCCGCTGGTAGCGTAATAACAAAAAATGTAGATGAAAATTCTCTAGCAATATCAAGATGCAAGCAACACACTAAAAAAGGCAAGAGATATCTAGGGAAGATTGGAAAAAAATGAATGTAAATGATAATAAAATACGCATATTTATAGCATCAGACCATGCAGGATATTTACTAAAACGTTTTATACTACAACAAATGAACAAATATGATATATGCAATAAAGGTTGCAACTCATTGTTCAATGTTGATTATCCAGACTATGCCCATATTGTAGCAAATGCAATTACAAATAATTTATGTGATATAGGTATATTAATATGTAGCACAGGGATAGGAATGAGCATAGTAGCTAACCGCTATCAGTCTATAAGAGCAGCATTGTGTCACAATCTAGAAAGTGTTTCACTGGCTAGAAAACACAACAATGCAAACGTTCTGTGCATAGGTGCAAAATTCATAGATTCAAAATTAGCAATCAACATGGTTGAGGCTTTTATAAAAACTGATTTTGATGCTGGCAGACATTTAATTAGAGTACAAAAATACAATTAAAATACATTTATTTGCTAGACAAGAATACATTTATTTGCTAGACAAGAAGAATTTTACACGTAGAATGTTATATATTTAACATACATTGGCATAAAAATGAGCAATGTAGATCAATTAACTCCTGCTGAGAATAATGTAGACAACATGCAAAATGACAACAATATGGCTATACGCATAAGGCGTAATGATTTATTAAAAGCATTAAGTAGATCCCAAGGTGTCTCAGAGAGAAAATCAATCAATCATCACTTCTCTAATATAATACTCAATGCTAAAAATAATAGACTTTTTCTTATATCAAAAAATGCAAGCATTCAGCTAAATGATAGCATACCAGCTGATGTAAAAAAATCAGGATTAACAACAGTAAACACAAATCTGTTGTATGAAATATGCAGAAAATTACCAGAATCTACAGAGCTATTAATAACTCTTTTCAGTAAAGCTTTAACCATAAAAACATCAACTTCTAATTTTGAGCTACCAATATTTACAGATACTGAAACTGATAATGAGAGTGAACTTGAAGCTAAACAAAACTTAGAAATTAGCATAAAAGCAAATAAACTACGTGATATGTTAAATAAAATACAATTTGCCATATCTGCTGATGAGGTTAGGCACTACCTGTGTGGTGTGTATATAGAAACAACTGACAGCAATATTACAACAACAGCAACTGATGGTCATAGACTGGCTTCTGTAGAAATGTCATTGAATTTGCAAAAAGAACAAAATGTATCAAGTGCTATAATTCCCAGAAAAACAGTGGGGGAAATTGTAAAAATGCTTAAAGATGAAACAATTGATATAAATGTAGAGCTATATACAAATAAAATAGTCTTTAGCTGGGGTGTTGTTAAGCTTACCTCAAGTCTAATAGAAGGAAAATTTCCCCCATACAAAAGTGTTATACCAGAAATTGATGAAAAAAATGTCCTAACAGTTAGAACAGACATATTAAAAGAATCAATTGACCGTATATCATCTGTCAGCTCAGAAAAAACTCGTGCAATTAAGATGTCTATAGAAAAAAATAAACTAACACTTTCTGCTGCTGCAACAGAAAATGGTAAGGCTAATGAGTCTCTGGGGGTAAAATATAATGGTGAAAGTATTAGCATTGGTTTTAATGCCAAATATCTCCTTGATACTTTATTTAACATAGAAGATGAAGAGGTTAATCTGCTTATCAAAGGAGCTGTTGACCCAGTGCGCATATTTGACAACAAACACCTTAATGCTACATATGTAATAATGCCTATGCGCATATAAGACAGTGAATTGTTTAATAAAAGAACTATCACTAAAAAACTTCCGCAACCATAAAAATATAAATATTAATCTTAATCCAGGTATTAATGCTGTTGTTGGAGCAAATGCATCAGGAAAAACATCTATTCTAGAAGCAATATCAATGCTATACCCAGGCAGAGGGATAAAAAATAGCACTGCAGCAAACATTACAATGCTCAACTCAAAAAATGATTATTGGTATACAGAAGGAAGATTCTTGCAAAGAACAGTAGATTGCACAATAGCCACAGAATACCATAACAAAAAAAAATTATTGTTAATCAATGGAGAAAAATCAAGCAGCAGTAAACTATTAAAAAACATACAAATTATATGGCTATCACCAGCAATATCGCACAAAATAATTATGTCAATGAGCTCTAGAAGACAATTTATTGATAGAATAACTTATTTGTTCTGCTCTAATCATGCAAAGCTAATTTCAAAATATGAAAAAGCAGTACAGGAACGCAATAAACTGCTTTTAAATAAAAACTATAACAAAAACTGGATGTGTGCTATTGAAAAAAATCTTGCTGAAACAGCCATAAATGTAATGTTCAACAGAACAAATGCAATTAATCTGCTAAACAAGACTGCTACAGATAAAACACATAATGCTACTCCAGTGCAAATAGAAATCATAAGTAACACAACACATGCCATAAATGATGAACCTAGTGAGGCGGTGAGCAAAATGCTAAAAAGTTTTGATATAAGCAGAAACAAAGATATGGAAACATGCCGCACAAATATTGGTCCACATCGTTGTGAGGTTAGAATAAACAACCCAATTAACAAAACACCTATTGATAATGCATCTTCAGGTGAGCAAAAATTAATGCTTACCAGCATCATGCTAATGCAGGTGCTAGCAAAAAAACTAGAACACAACACCACTCCAATAATACTATTAGATGACATTACAACACAACTTGACAGTAACAATATAAAAATATTATTAAATGCACTAAGTAAAATTAATTGTCAGTCTATTATAAGCGATACAATGCAGAATAAAAACTACACAACCATCATTTCATTAAAATAAAGTAGTTAAAAAAATATAAAAGTGACAAAAAAAATATTATACTATTTATGAAATGTAATTTTTAAAAAACTTTAATGAAATTTTCATTCAACATTCTAAAAAAATTTTTAAAAACAGAAGCATCTATAGAAGAAGTAACCAGCACGCTTAATGTTATTGGTATTGAAGTTGAGTCTGTGCATAATCTTGCAGATGAACTAAATAATTTTACAGTAGCATCAATTGTGTCATTAAGAAAGCATCCTAATGCGGACAGACTAATGTTGTGTGAACTCAATGATGGCTCATCTGAGATCAGAAAAGTTGTTTGTGGAGCCAGTAATCTGACAAATGGAATGAATGTTATTTTAGCCAAACCAGGAACAACTATACCAAACTCTGACCTAACCATAAAAGTCAGCAAAATACGCGGGGAACAAAGCAATGGTATGCTTTGCTCTGCAGAAGAATTAAACCTAAAAGGATTATTTAATGATAATGGAATTATTGAACTACCAAATAATCTAGCCCCTGGTGATAGATTGGTTAATGCTTGTGATTTAAATGATTCAACAATAGAAGTTGCAATAACTCCAAATAGAGGTGATTGTGCAAGCGTTTTTGGTATTGCCAGAGATTTAGCAACTACAAATATTGGCACTCTTATTCAACCAAAAATTAAACATGTAGAAATGTCATTAAATAGAAACATCAAAATTGATGAAAAATTATCACCTTTAATATGCTATGCAGAGATAAATAATATTAACAATTCAGCAACTCCATACTGGATGAAAAAAGAACTTTGGTTATCTGATATAAAATCTATTACAATGCCAGTTGATGTAACAAATTATATACGCCTAATATATGGACAACCAATGCATGTTTACAGCTCTAATGCAATCAATGGATCTATAAATATAGGAATGCTAGAAAAACCATTAGAATTTACAGCACTCAATGAACAAATCATTAAACTCACTAGCAGTGCTATGGTTATACAAGACAGTAGTAACATGGTGCTAGCATTAGCTGGCATAATTGGATCCAAAGACAGTCAATACACACAAGAATCTTCTAGCATAACCTTAGAAGCAGCATGGTTTGATCCTCAAATGATAGCTATTAATGGAGAAAAATTTAATATCCATACTGATGCACGCTACAATTTTGAACGATCTGTTGACATAGAGTTCACAAAAAATGCCATATCACATGCTGTAGAATTAATAATCACAACATGTGGAGGTAAGCTTAATCAGGCAATACAATTCAATCAAGCAAAAACCAAAAATCAGAAACCTATTTCTTATAGTCAAACAAAAATGATGAAATTTCTTGGACATGAAATAAATCACAACACAGTAAACAAAATTGCAAAAAGTCTTGGTTTTAAACTCAGTGACAGCACATTTATACCACCAAGCTGGCGGCAAGACATTACAACAGAATATGGCTTCTTTGGTGAGATTATACGAATCTATGGTTATAATAACATAAAACCAAAACCATCACTTGCATACTCTAATTCAACACCTACTAATGATGCCAGCAGATTCATTGATACTAATATTATAAGAAAAATACTTGCCACACGTGGAATGCATGAAGCAATAACATGGTCTTTTAACACAAGTGATGAAAATCTACAGTTTACTGACCATAACAATATTGAACTAGCAAATCCTATTAATATTGAAATGTCTGTAATGCGAACAACCTTATTACCTAATTTATTAAAAGCAATAAAATTTAACCAAAATCACAATGAGCATAATGCTTCACTTTTTGAAATTGGCAATATATACACAGAAGAAAAGATAGTTAAAGAAAAATTAATGCTTACAGCCATACGTAAAGGAACTGCTGTAGAAAAAAATATACATTCTAAAAGTCGCAAATATGATGCACTGGATATTAAAGCTGATTTTTTAGCTATCACCAACAATTTTTTAAATACTCCAATAACAATTTCTATAACCAAGAATAAAGGATTTTCATCCAGTTTTGCAGCAAAAATAAATGAAGTGAAAATTGGAATATTTGGGAAAATAAGCAGTAGTATTGCTAAGCAATATGAAATAAATGATGATATGTATGCCTTAATTTTGGACATTAATGCATTAATATTTACAGAAAAAAGAAAGTGTACGGCTAATATTAGCATATCAAAATTTCCATCAATAAAAAGAGACTTTAGCTTTGTACTCAATGAAAATATCAAACCATATACAGTTAAAAAATCCATATATGAATCAATTAAAAATCATAAACTCATCAACAGTAAAATTAAATTATTTGATATATATCAAAACACAGAACATAAAAAAAATAAAAAAATTTCTATAAGTTTCCAAGTTATCTTAGAGCCAAAATTCAGAACACTTGTAGATAGTGAAATAGATAAAATATCAAATTCAATAATAACAAATGTTATTAATAAACATGATGCCACTATTCGTGATGGCAAGCAATGAATATTGCAATAGAACTCAAAAATGTATCTAAATCTTTTGATGGCATTATTGTATTAAATGAAGTTAATCTTAAAGTTAAAACAGGTGAAATTGTCAGTATATGTGGTAACTCTGGTTCTGGCAAAACAACATTGTTACAAATAATAGGAACTTTAGACAACCCATCATCTGGACAAGTTTTTATTGATGGAATAAATCAAGCTGATGAATCAGAGAAACAAAAAAATGTTATTAGAGGTAAGAAAATTGGATTTATCTACCAATTTCATCACTTATTAAAAGAATTCTCAGTTTTAGAAAATGTAATGATGCCACTTCTTATAAACAAAACACCTAAAATATCTGCTAAAAAAAAAGCTTTAGAGGAGTTAATGATAGTTGGTTTAGAGAGTAAAATGAATAGTTATCCCAGCATGCTATCTGGCGGAGAACGGCAAAGAGCAGCAATTGCAAGAGCTATGGTTCATTGTCCAAAAATTATTATAGCTGATGAGCCAACTGGAAACCTAGACCCTAGTTTAGCAGCACACATCTTTAACATACTGTGTAAAAATGCAAAACAGAAAAATAGCAGTATAGTGCTTGCAACTCACAACCATATTTTAGCACAAAAAGCTGATAGAGTATTGCAAATACAATCTGGTAAGCTATCCAAAAAAACTAGCTAATTAAAGCTATCTGGGCTATTTCAGCATCATCACCTTTACGATAGCCAATACGAATTATGCGCAAATAACCACCTTGTCTATCTTTAAATTTTGGCATCACTTCATCCATTATCTTATGTGCACTATCTATGTTTTTCATTTTAGCAGTTAACATACGTAAAGCTATTAATCTATCTTTTCTTTTTGCTATTGTAATCAATGATTCAAAAAATGGTCTTAATAATTTAGCTTTAGGTACAGTTGTCTTTATCTTTCCATGTGTCACTAAACTAACAGCCATATTTGACATCATAGCTCTACGATGTGCACTAGTTCTGTTTAATTTAAATTTAATTTTTTTATGTCGCATAGTCAAATACCTTCAAAATAATCAATAAGATGAATCACTCATATTTTTAGACAAAACGCTTAAATTTTCTGGTGGCCATTCAGCAATCTTCATTCCAAGAGACAAACCCATGCCCATTAACACTTGTTTAATTTCATTTAAGGATTTTTTACCAAAATTTGGTGTTTTCAGCATTTCGGCCTCTGTTTTCTGAACAAGATCACCAACATATACCACATCTTCACATTTAAGACAATTCTGTGAACGTACAGACAGTTCCAGATCTTCTATTTTGCATAATAAATATTTATTGAATGGCAATTCATTGCTATTCTTTTCTTCTACAGCCATAGGTTCTATCTGGTCATCAATCAATATAGTAGTATCAATAAATACTTCCATCTGGTTACGTAGAATTGAAGCTGCAATACCCAATGCTTTTTTAGGATCTATTGTGCCATTTGTTTCAAGTGTTAAAGTTAACTTATCTTTATCATAAATTGCCGAACCACTAGGTTGGACATCATATGTTACAGATATAATTGGAGAAAAAGATGCATCAATCAACATACAGCCAAGACCTTCCAGTGTAAAGGTGTCATCAATTTTAGCTAATCTAGCTGGAAGATATCCTTTGCCTTTTTTAACTTCAATATGCAAAGAAAAATCAATTTCACGCTCTATTGAACAAATAGTAGAATCTTTATTCAATACTGTAATATCATCATCAATTTCCAAGTCTCCAGCTTTTAATATAACTGGCCCTACAACTTTAACAGATATTGATTTTGAAGTAAGACCAGCTGCTAACATTAATGTAATATTTTTTAAGTTTAAAATTATATTACAAACATCTTCTTTAACACCTGCAATTACTGAAAACTCATGAGATACACCATCAATAGTACAAGAAACAATAGCATCACCAGAAAGTGAAGATAATAAAACTCTTCTAAGAGAATTTCCTAAAGTTACACCAAAGCCTCTTTCTAGTGGGTTTACCACAAAATGTGCCAAATTCTTATTATTAGAATCAATTTCTATATCAAAAGTAGATGGCTTCACAATGGTTAAAGCATCAAGACTCACCACAACCTCAAATTTTTATAAAACTATACCCTACGTCTTTTTGGTGGACGGCAGCCATTAAATGGCATTAAAACTTCATATTTAACAGCCAATATATCAAAATAACCATGAACTGCACGAATTGCTGCTTCTCTGCCAGATCCAGGGCCACGAACAATAACTGTAACTGTTTTCATGCCCATATCATGCACCATTTGAGCAACTTTACCAACAGCAACTTGTGCAGCATATGCAGTAGACTTTCGTGCTCCTTTAAAACCACTCATGCCAGCTGAACACCAAGCTATAACATTTCCTTGTACATCAGTAATTGTTATAATACTATTGTTAAAAGTTGACAAAACATGTACTACACCAGCAGCAGCACAAGTTTTATTTTTCTTCTTTTTTTTATTAGCAATAGAATTAGCAGTAGCCACCTAATCAAACCTCATTTTATTTCTTGAATGACTTCAAAAGTTTTTTACTTGTTTTTGCATTAGTATGTGTTCTTTGACCTCTAACGGGAAGGCCTCTTTTATGCCTTTGACCACGATAACAACCAATTGCACAAAGAGAACGTATATTCATCATAACAGAAGTACGTAAATCACCTTCTATTGTGTGATTTTTAGTAGCTTCAATAATTCTAGACACTTCATCATCAAGCAAGTCTTTAACTCTTTTTTCTGCATCAATACCCGCCTGTTTACATATTTGTAATGCTTTATATGAGCCTATGCCATACACATAACACAATGATATTCTTACTTTTTTTGCAGATGGAATAGTTACACCAGCTATACGCATAAAATTCTTTTAATGATAATTATCAAAACATTATATAAGATAACATAATAAGACAAATTGTCAACATTTGTTTAATGAAAAAGATTGATGCTATACTTTAATGCAGCTGAAACATGAACAATATCATTGGTAGCATCTATATCAATAATTTTTATATTAGATGATCTGTAAAAATCCAATAGCTCATTATTATTAGTCTGAGCCTTAGCAACTCTTTTTTCAACAATATGTCTAGCATCATCAGGCCTTATAAATAAATTCATAGAACCACAAACATCGCATAGCCCATCTTGTTTTGGAGGGTTAGATTTCAAATTAAATACAGCACCACAATCTCTACAATTTAACCTGCCAAGCATTCTATCAAAAACTATCTCTGATGGAATGTTCATATAAAAAACAGCTGTAATCTCTGATTTATATTTATTATTCAACAAATCATTCAAAAACACAGCTTGAGAAACAGTTCTAGGGTAGCCATCATATAAAAACATATTGACTTGTTCTTTAGCTAAAAACTGTTCAGCTAAGCTATTAATATGCTCAGAATTTATTAATGAACCAGAGAGCATTGATTTTTGAATCAAAGAACCCAGCTCAGTAGAATTTCTGACTTCATTTCTCAATAAATTACCCATTGATAAGAGTCTAATTTCAGGGTATTGAGTAGCAATAAAGGTTGCCTGAGTTCCTTTGCCAGATGCTGGAAGGCCAATTAAAATAAAGTTTCTCAACCCCCCCTCCTTCTCAATCCAGTCTTTTTGGATATTTTACCATATTGCCCAGAAAAAAGGTATACTTGCATTTGTGCTATTGTATCTATTACAACACCAACAACTATTAAAAGACTTGTTCCACCAATTATAAATGATGGCATATTTGCTATTCTCATAATTTCAGTTGACATACATATTACAACAATATAAAAAGCACCAATAACTGTCAATTTTCCAACAACTGCACGTAAAAAAGCACTAGTATCAACACCTGGCCTATAGCCAAAAACTACACCACCGCTTTTTTTTATAGTTGCAGCAGCTTTATCCGGATCAAAAACAATAAAAGTATAAAAAAAACAGAAAAAAACTATTAACAATATATACAATAATTCATATAAAAACTTACCAGGTGCAAACAATCCAGTAATTATACTTATAGTAGTATTTTTAGAATGGTAAAAGCCAAGAATGGTTAAGGGGAACATTAAAACAGCATTAGCAAAAATTGGCGGAATAACACCAGCAGTATTAATACGCAATGGTATGTAAGATTTTGCACCAGAAAGTGTTTTCATGCCTGGTTTTTGTTTTAAATAATTTACTGGTATATTGCGCATTGAAGATTCTATAAAAACTATAAAGAAAATTAAACATACAACAATAGATAAAGAAAATAAAAATTGTTCCAATGTTATTGCAGAGGCAGAAAGTGCCTTAAAATTTTTCATGACAACTACAGGTACTTCAGCAACAATTCCTACAAAAATTATCAAAGATATACCATTTCCTATGCCATGCAGTGTAATCAATTCACCTAACCACATTAACAAGAGGGAGCCAGCAACTAAAGTTAATAAATTAATAATTAATGGCAATGAAAATATTTTAAATGCTATATTTGATGAAAAAACCAAAAATGATGCCTGCAAAAAGGCTAGGCACATTGTTAGCAAACGAATTTTAAATTTATTTTTAGATGTAGATTGACTAGAATCATCATTTTTAGAATTAGATAAAAATAGTTGGCTTACTATTGATGAAACAATGTATGGCATAATATTCAAGGAAAAAATAGAACCTTTAGATAAAGTTCCGCCAGAAAACAAATTAAACATGTTAAAAAAACTTAACATTTTCTCAGTTAATACAGAACCATATGGTAATGGAATATAAATCCCTATTCTGTATATTAAAATAGCAAAAATAGTAAATAGAATACGTCTTATTAAAAAAGACAACTGACTATCAAACATAAAAACCTAAAGTAACTCACCACCAGCATTCAACACAATATTTTTAGCACTAGCAGAGTATGCATCTAGTTTAAAACGTAAATTTCTAATCTTTAAACCACCATTAGCTAATAATTTTATCTTATTTTTTTTATTTGAAATAAGTCCTGCATTATACAATGCTTCCAAGTCAATAGTATTATTAGTGCTACTATTATTAGTATCAAGCGTTTTTTTCTTTATTGCAGCTTCTATAGATTTAAGAGTCACAATCACAAATTTATTCTTAGAAAATGAAACGAAACCACGCTTTGGCAATGTTGTATACAGTGGATTTTGCCCACCTTCAAAGCCATGAATAGACACACCAGTTCTAGCCTTCTGGCCTTTTGTCCCTCTGCCACAAGTTTTTCCTTTACCTGAAGACATACCTCTGCCAACCCTTTTCTTTTTTTTTCTATTGGCTAATGAAATTGAAACATTGTGTGGTAATAACATAAACACTCCTGCTAAATATTTTCTCTACGTGACAATAAAACACCAAACCTAATGCCACGACGTTCAGCTATAGCACGAGGAGTTGATATTGATTTTAATCCAAGCATAGTTGCAGTTATCATATTATATGGATCACTGGAACGCAAAGATTTTGCAACAATATCCTGAATGCCCAAACATTCAAAAATATGACGCATAGCACCACCAGCAATTATTCCTGTACCTAACTTTGCCGAACGCAATAAAACAGATGCTGAACAATATCTTGTTAATATGTCATGGTGTAATGTTTTACCAGAGCGTAATGGTACATGAAACATATTTTTTCTAGCTAATTTTATAGCTTTATTTTTTGCATCATTTAGCTCACGATCCTTGGCACTTGCAAAACCAACCTTGCCTTTTTTATCTCCCACAACAACTAATATAGAAAATGAAAATCTTGAGCCACCCTTAACAACTTTAGTTACTCTTCTTACAGAGGCTATGATATCTACAATATCTTGGTTATGTTTGTTAAAATTTTTACTCACTTAAACCATGCTCCTAATAATTAAAATCTTAAACCAAAAGACCTTGCTGAACTAGCAAATTCTTTAACTACACCACAATATTTGTGATGCCTACGATCAAAAACAACATCCATTGAAATCTTGTTATTTTTAACTCTTTGTAACAACATTTCTGCAAGAAGCTTTGCAGCCATTTTATTGCTCTTATTAATAGATCCTTTATATTTCTCTGCAAACAATTTTTCTTGCGTTGATGCAGCAGCTAATGTATGTGCAATAGAATCATTAATTAACTGAACATAAATATGCTTATTTGTTTTACAAATAGACAATCTGTTTCTATCATTTATTCTTTGACTCAGCTTAAATCTAACACGATTTTTACATCTTAATCTTCTTGTTTTCTTCAACATAAATAACCTAATTATAATTAACGCTTTCCCTCTTTGCGCAGTATAAACTCTTCATTAACTATGATACCTTTGCCTTTATATGGTTCTGGTGATTTTAATGATCTAATTCTTGCTGCCATCATAGAAACTATTTGTTTATCAACTCCTTGAATAATTATTATTGTAGGATTTTCCAATTTTACAGTCAGCCCTTGTAATATTTCAATACATATTGGATGACTAAAACCTAAATTTATAGTCAACAAATCACCATTTACAGATGCACGATATCCAACACCATTAATTCTTACCTTAGCAGTAAATCCATTACTAACACCATGAACAGCATTATTCAAAAGACTTCTATACAACCCCCAAAAATTCCTATATGTATTTCTTCCGGTATTGGATTGAGGTATGATTGATAACTTTTTATCATTAAAAATACATTTTAAAAATTTTGGCAAAGGCACTTCCAAAGCACCTAATGATCCTGAAAATTTTGCTACAGAATCATTAATTTCAACATTTACAGTATCTGGAACAACAATTTCTTTAATACCAACACGAGACATACAACTACCTTAAAAAACAGAACATAATACTTCACCACCAACATTTAGCTCTTTAGCTGCATGATTTGTAATAATGCCTTTAACAGTAGATAAAAGATACATACCAAAACCATTGTATATTGGTTTAATATCTTTTATTGAAGAATAAACTCTACGACCAGGCTTTGAAATTCTTTTTATCTCAACAATAGCAGCATCATTGCCATTATATTTCAAAAAAACCTTTATAACTGGAAATTTATCAGCAGGATTAATCTTCATTGTAATAAAATCATCTATAAAACCTTCTTTTTTCAAAACTGCTAATGCATTACTATTCATTTTAGAATGCAGCACATAAGCATAGCTTTTACCAGCCATGTATCCATTGCGCAATCTTGTTATAAAATCACCAAAACTATCTGACAGAGACATAATAAACCTATTAATCTAACTAATAACCATGTTTTACAACACCAGGTAACATGCCCTCTAGAGCCATTTTTCTAAAAACTATTCTGGACATAGCAAACTTTCTTATATAACCTCTTGGACGACCTGTAACTATACATCTATTTCTAACCCTGGTTCTGCTAGAATCACGAGGTAGCTTAACAAGCTTGGCATGAAGCTCAAAACGCTCATTTAAAGAAAGATTTTTATTTTTCAATGCCTTTTTCAAAAGCAAACGATTTTTCTTGTGTTTCATTACACAAGCTCCTCGTTTGTTGTTCTTCTGTATCATACTTATTTTCGCCATTTAATAAACTCCTTATACTAATTAACAAAAGGAAAACCAATCTTTGAAAGTAATTCCAAAGATTCTTCATTGGTAGTTGCTGTTGTTTCTATTGTCAAATCCATACCATAAATTTTTCCAGAATCATAATCAACCTCTGGAAAAATAATATGCTCTTTAATTCCAAAGGAAAAATTACCATTTCCATCAAAACTTGTTTTGCGCAATCCTTTAAAATCTCTGCTTCTTGGTAAAGCAATATATAATAATCTTTCCAAAAAACAATACATCAAGGTACGACGTAATGTAACCTTTACTCCTACTGGCATACCTTCTCTTAATTTAAAGTTAGAAACAGACTTACGAGCTCTAACAATTATTGGTTTTTGTGCAGTAATTAAAGCAATATCTTTTACTACACTATCTATAATTCCTTTTTCTGCAATTCCTAGGCCAACATTTATAGATATTTTAGATATCTTTGGCACTTTCATAATATTAGTATAGGAAAATTTCTTAATTAAATGATCTCTTATTTCATTGCAATATAGCTCTTTCAACACAACTTAAACCTTTAATTATCTATTATAACTTTGTTAAATGCTTTAGCAAATCTTTGCTTTGTACCATCAATAATTCTATAGCCAATCTTTGTGCACATTGATGCATCTTTACTATAAAAAGCAACATTAGATATATCTATATAAGATTCTTTATGCTCTATTCTGCCAGGTGAATTTTGTGTGGGCTTAATGTGTTTAGTAGAGATAGCACAACCTTCTATAAGCAATTTAATTGAATTTATTTTTTTAGAAATCTTAACTTTCAAAACTTTACCTATTTTCCCTTTATCCTTACCAACACAAACCATCACAGTATCACCTTTAATGATTTTGTGCTTTCTGTTGCTATAAACAACATGATTATTGTGCATTACCATTAAATTACCTCTTTAGCCATAGAAAAAATTTTACCATAACGTCTTACAATCCTATCAACAGGTCCAAATAATCTAGTTGCCATAGGTTCAAATTGCTTGTTAACAAGAACTGCAGCATTAGCATCAAATGAAACTGTACTACCATCTGTGCGTACTAATTTTTTAGCAGCTCTAACAATTACCGCCCTATGTACCATTCCTTTCTTAATTTTTACTATACCAGATGCTCTTTTTGATATTATTGAAGTAACAGATACAACTATAACATCACCAACTTTTGCACACCTTTTACCTGTACCACCTGGGATACCTATACATCTTAATAGTGCAGCACCAGAATTATCAGTACATTGAAGCACAGAACGAATATTTATCATAATATCACCATATTATTATCTATACTACATGCCAAAATAATGTTTTAGATATAGGAGGCACTTCCTGTACTAAAACCATATCACCAACCCTAACATCTTGATTGGAAGCAAATCTAGCTCTCACAAAAGACTTATGAGTTATATGTTTTTTTACTTTTGAATTAAAACAACCAGACATAAAACATATTTTAGCAATGGAAGAATGTTTTATGCTAATTACTCTACCTTTAATAATTCTTCTTACCATTAAGTAACCTAACTATTATTTAATTTTGTTAAAATACGAGCTATTTTTTTCTTAATAAGATTAGTTTTTCCTTTAGAAGATTGCAAGCGAATTTTTAATAAATTTTCCTTATAGTTCAAAATTTCTTTCTTAAGCTTAGAAATAGTATTTTTTTCCATCAATGTCTAATACCTCCATAATTGTTTATAACAATTTTACATTTTATAGGTAATTTAGTTGCAGCTTTCTCTAAAGCAATTCTAGCTTGACTTCTTGGTATACCTTCAAGTTCAAAGAGAACTCTACCTGGTTTAATACGAAATATCCAAAATTCTACAGAACCTTTACCTTTACCCATACGCACATCAGTAGGTTTTTTTGTCACAGGAACATTAGGGAAAATCCTAATCCAAAGCTTACCACGTCTTTTCAAAAATCTATTAATAGTTTTCCTAGCAGATTCAATTTGCCTACCATTCATTCTGCAACATTCAGAGGCTTTTAAAGCAACTGAACCAAATGCCACTGTGTTGCCAACCATAGAATTACCTTGAAGCCTTCCTTTAAAAGCTTTTCGAAATTTATATTTGGATGGCTCAAACATTTCTAATACTCCTCAAATAATTAATTAACTATATACCCAAACTTTTGTCCCAATTATACCATACACAGTATGAGCTTCTACTAATGCATAATCAATGTTTGCTCTCAAGGTATGCAAGGGCATTCTACCTTCTTTATACCATTCAGTACGAGCTATTTCAGCACCACCAAGTCTACCAGAACAACTAATCTTAATACCCTTAACACCAAAACGTAAACTGGATGTAACTGCACGCTTCATTGCCTTTCTAAAAGAAACACGCTTCTCTAGCTGTTGTGTTATATTAGCAGCTATTAATCTTGCACATAATTCTGGTTTTTTTATTTCTACAACATTAATATCAACATCTTTAATATTAGTAATTTTACGGACATATTGAGAAGCTTTTTCTATATCAGCACCATTTTTGCCAATAATAACACCTGCTCTAACAGCATGTATATTTACAACTATATTAGATTGACGTTTTATGACAACTCTATTAACCAATGCATGTTTAAATGTTTTATTTATAAAACTTCTTATTTTAATATCTTCATGTAAATTAATAATATATTTATCTTTATCAACATGCCAAATTGAATCCCAATCTCTGTTCAAGATCAATCTAAATCCTTTTGGATTAACCTTTTGACCCATCTCTCCCTCTTAATTTTGCTTTTAGTTTTATTGTTAAATTAGAACGTATTTTTAAAATTTTTCCAGCACGACCACGGGCACGTGGAAAAAAACGTTTTAGTACATGCGATTTGCCAATCAAAACAGAGTCAATATATAATGTATCAAAATCAGCATTGAAATTATGCTCAGCATTAGCAACAGCAGCTTGCAAGACATTCAACATCTCTAGAGCAGCATGTTTTCTAGATAATTTCAGTTGGTTTATAGCTAAATCAACTTTTTGATTTCTAATCAATGATGCAACTAAATTCAATTTATATGGAGTTGCATAAACAACTCTTTGTTTTGCAATATAAGATGCATTGGATACTTGAGTCATATCTATCTACCCTTCTTCTTATCTACAGCATGTCCATAGTAAGTTCTAGTTGGAGAAAATTCACCAAATTTACACCCTACCATATCTTCAGACACAGAAACTGGTATATATTTTTTACCATTGTGTACACCAAATACATATCCTACAAACGCTGGAATTATTGTTGAACGCCGAGAATCAGTTTTGATCATCTTTGTACCTTTATTGTTAGCAATATGTGATTTAATTATTTTAATCAAAGAATGATCAACGTATGGACCCTTCCAAACAGAACGTCTAGCCATAATTACCCCTTTTTCTTCTTCTTTTTAATGACTGTTTTAGCACCTTTTGTTAATTTACCCCAAGGTGTTACAGGAGGACCACCAGTGCCAGTTTTACCTTCTCCACCACCATGAGGATGATCAACTGGATTCATTGCTACACCACGCACTTTAGGACGTTTACCCATTATTCTAGATCTTCCTGCTTTCCCAAGAGAAATATTATATTTATCTGAGTTAGAAACAGTACCTATTGTTGCAAAACAAGATGCATTTAAATACATAGATACACCTGAGTGTAGTCTAACTAAAGCTTTACCAGCATCTTTAGCAACTAATGTTGCATAACCACCAGCTGCTCTCACTAATTGAGCACCAGCTTTTGGTTTAATTTCAATAGCAAATATGCTGAAACCTAAAGGAATATCTTTAAGTTGCATTGTATTTCCATTTTTGGCTTCAGCATCTTTGCCTATTGATATAATGTCACCTGATTTCATTTTTGATGAAGCTAAAATATAATTCAACTCACCAGTATCAAGTTTAACCAATGCTATAAAAGCACTTCTGTTTGGATCATATTCTATTCTTAAAACTTCAGCATTTCCAGTATATCTAGAAAGTTTGAAATTAATTTTACGATATTTTCTTTTACTACCCCCACCAATTGAACGCACTGTAATCACACCACGATTATTACGCCCACCTTTTTTTGCAAAACCAGTTGTTAAGCTCTTGCATGGTGATCCAGAATATAAAGAAGATTTATCAACTAGTGCTAAATGCCGCGTTCCTGGTGTTATAGGATTGTAAGTTTTTATTGGCATAAATAAACTCTATAAATTAAACTCAAAATTTTTAGCATTAGGTATTGTTAAAATAGCTTTCTTTATATCTATTTTTTTACCTCTAAAGCCCTTAAAGTTAACACTTTTTCCTTTAATATTTAAAATATTTAAATCTAATACTTTTATGTTAAATATTTTTTCAAATGCATATCTTATCTGTTTCTTAGAAAATTTTCGTGCAACATTGATGGTTAGTTTATTTTCTGATTCTTTTAATCTTGTGGACTTCTCTGTAAGCACAATAGATTGTATCACATCATAATACCAACCAACATCTTCATTATTTATAAAGCTCATAAAAGTCTACTCTCTATTTCTTTTGCAGCTTGCATGCCTATAGCAATAATTTGATGCTTCATAATGTCATATGGATTTATTCCCACAGCAGGCAAAACATCTACATGTTTTAAATTACGTGATGATCTTTTCAAGTCATCATTTATTAAACTATCCACTATTAGGATAGACTTAGAACATATTTTACACAAAATACTTTGTAAGTCACGTGTTTTTGATGAAATTTCTGCAATATCATCAAAAATAATCAATTGTTGAGCTTGTGCTTTATATGATAAAGCTGATTTTAATGCAAATTTTCTTACTTTTTTATTAATACTATACCCATGATCCCTGACAATTGGGCCAAATATTACAGCACCACCACGAAACTGTGGGGAACGCAAACTACCTTGTCGTGCTCTTCCAGTGCCTTTTTGTCTATGGGGTTTTGCAGTTGTACCACTAACTTGACTAATAGTACGCGAACTATGTGTACCAGCCCTACGCTTGGCTAACTGCCAATCAATAACCATTTTTAAAATATCTGGACGATATGGTGCATCAAAAACACCAGGCTCCAAATCATAATCACCTTTTTTAGCCCCATTGGCCAATGAAAACACAGCAATTTTTACCATATTAAACTCCTAGACTAAACTATACTGCAGCTTCAGAAAATATACTTTGTTTCTTTATTGCATCTTGCACAATAACATAAGAATTTTTTGCTCCTGGAACTGCACCTTTAATTACAAGTAATCCATTTTTTAAATCAACATTCAATAAATGTAGACTTTGCACAGTCACTCTACTATTACCCATATGACCAGCCATCTTTTTACCTTTTGCTACACGTCCTGGATCTTGACACTGTCCTGTTGATCCATGAGATCTGTGTGAAATAGAAACACCATGTGATGCAGAAAGACCAGAAAAATTATGCCTTTTCATTACACCTGCAAATCCTTTACCTATAGATACACCAGAAACATCAACAAATTGACCAACAGTAAAATGTTCAACGCTCAAATTATCACCAACTTTTGGTGGTTTAAAATTAGTCTTAAAACTAATTATCTTTTTACATAAAGGCATAGACAATTTTTGGTAAAAACCAATAACTGGTTTTGTTAAATGTTTTGCTTTTACTATACCAAAACCAATATTAACAATATTCCAACTATCACTTTCCTTAACTTCTAAGACTTTAGCACTTTCCAAATGCAGTAATGTCACACAATTCCTATTACCATTACCATTGTAAATGGCACTGCATCCTATTTTTTTACAATACAAACCAACTCTATACAACATAAATAACCTAACTCTTTACATGAACATCAACACCAGCAGGAAGCTCTAGTCTTGCTAAAACTTCTACAGTACGAGGGTTTGTGTTGTGCAATACTATTAACCGCTTATATATCATGATAGCAAAATGCTCACGAGATTTCTTGTCAACATGTGGAGATCTATTTACTGTCACTATTGATCGCTTAGATGGTAATGGTATTGGACCATTAATTGTAGCACCTGTCTTTAATATGCGCTCCACAATACTTCTAGTAAAGAAATCTAACATTCTGTAATCAAATGACCGCAATTTAATACTGATTGAACCCATACTCATTAATAATAACCTATTCAATAATTTCCATAACAACACCAGCACCAACTGTTATACCACTTTCTCTAA
>NZ_CAWVOK010000025.1:0-40687 GCF_963930935.1 Candidatus Xenohaliotis californiensis | reverse complement strand
AATAGCAGCATAGTATGCACTGTAAGAAATTTAAAATAATTCAAGCAAGAGTTTTCTAATAAAAACTTAAATATTTTACAAAACCACAAACAATAAACTGATTTTGTATATATTATTCTTGATGAAGATTAAAATATTGGCATAATCATTAAAATAAAAATTTATGAACAAAATTTTATATTTAAGCATATGCAATTTTAAAGATAGTGGATTTGAAAACATAAATTTTACAGAAATGCCATGGTATAAATTTATAAAAATAATTGCCAGTATTAAATTAAAAATGGCCATTAATATAAAAAAGTTGCATAAAACAACTTGACAAGTAACTCAAAAAAATTTGATGTACAATGCATAAATTAACAATAAATTAATACACTAATAATGAATTTCAAAAAAATACTATTTGTTGATAGAGATGGTACACTGATTGTTGAGCCACCAATAACAGAACAGATAAATTCTCTTGAAGAATTAAAATTCATGCCATTTGTAATAAGCTCATTAAAAAAATTCATTAACAATGGATTTGAAATAATAATGGTAACTAATCAAAATGGATTAGGAAGTGTAAACAATCCTTTGGAAAATTATAAACTAATAAACAAAAAGATGTTTGAAGTATTTAACAGTGAAGGAATAATCTTTTCCAAATTGTTTTGCTGCCCACATTTTGCATCTAATAATTGTAACTGTCGTAAGCCAAAAACTGGTTTAGTAGATGAATATCTGAAAACAATCCATATATGCAAAAAACACAGCTTGATGGTTGGTGACATACAAACTGACATGCAGTTTGCTAAAAACATTAAAGTTCATGGATTTTTAATCTCTGAAACACAAGGTTGGCCAGAAATAACAAAATTAGCACTTTCTGGTCTTAAAAATTAGCAAAAATAAACAAATAGTAGATAAAATAATACAAAATAATACAAAATAAAATTAATTTACATTAAATAGTTCACACAATGCTAGCATGGTAATGCATCAAAGCATGCCACTTCTTAATTGAAACTAAAAAACTGAAACAGCTAGATATAGAATGTTTTCATAACAAAAAGCAAATTAGAGACCTGCTGTTGGCATAGGCAGACCCATAAAAAACCTTGTTTTGGTTATTTTTTACTTATGGTAAATGAAGCACAAAAAAACTTTATCCAAAAAACTTTTAAAGAGGTATGGTTTGTCTTTAGAGGTGGGGTGAAAGATGTCTTAAATAAAATTTACAATACATGCAATTTGTAAAATAATAAATATATAAAATAATGAGCTAAATTTATTTCAAGCTATTAATACAAAAATCAACTATCATTCCATGTCAACATACAAATTAGCATAAACAAATTATATTTAATATAGTATTAACTATCATCCAAGTATGGGTTGTATATTGCTGTTATAATGTTATAATAGTATTTGAGTTCTTTGAATACTTTAGCTATTTTGTAAAGCCATATTGTGGTATCTCTGATGCTAATCATGTGAATATTACATTCTTCTTGTTATTAAATTTAGATTTATTAATAACACTGTGCTAATAGAATAGCATTGTATGAAAACAGCTCTTATTTTTAATTGCTGTTTATAAATAGCTATAACATAATGCTAAATGGAGATAATTAATGATTAATGGTACAGTAAAGTGGTTTAATTTAAATAAAGGATATGGCTTTATCCAACCTGATGATGGAACGAATGATGTATTTGTACACATAAGTGCAGTAGAAAAAGCTGGTTTAGTCAAATTAACAGAAAAACAACGAGTAAGTTATGAGGTTACAAGCAATAGAGGCAAACACTATGCAATAGAACTTAAACTACTTGATGCTAACACAGTTTAAAACTTTTACAGGCACTATCTATAATCTAAAAAACTTCTTAAATGGCTGCATTTTACATAGCTAGGAACAAATAATGAAAAATTTTGAAACAATTGGACTTCCAAAGTCTTTATTGCATACACTAACATATATAGGATTTCACACTCCAACGCCCATTCAGATACAAGCCATTCCTCCAGCACTAAATGGTCAGGATATTTTAGGATCTGCTCAAACTGGCACAGGAAAAACAGCTGCATTTGGCATACCATTAGTAGCAAAATTAATATGCACAAAGCATAACTCAGCATTAGTAATGACACCAACACGTGAGCTTGCAACACAGGTTATGCAACAACTGCAAAAATTACTAGGGAAAAAATCAAATATAAAAACCACCTTACTGATAGGTGGCGAGCCATTGCCAAAGCAGATAAGACAAATAAAGCAAAACCCACGCCTTATAGTTGGCACACCAGGGCGCATAAATGACCATCTAGTGCGAGGCAATTTAGAATTAAATGATACTGACTTTTTAGTTCTAGATGAAACTGATCGCATGCTTGATATGGGCTTCTCTGCTCAAATTGAAAAAATTATTAATTTCATGCCGGAAAAAAAACAGGTTCTACTTTTTTCTGCTACACTGCCAGAAAATATCAAAAAAATCTCAAGTAAATACTTAAACAATCCAGCATACATAAGTATAAAACATACAAATAACATAAACTTAAAAATCAAACAGGAAGTTGTTCAGGTAAGCATAAATGATAAATATAAACAACTTCTCATACAATTAGACAAGAGGCAAGGCACTATAATTGTCTTTGTCAAAACAAGACACAATACAGAAAAAATAGCAGAAATGCTATCCAGTAATAATTATAGTGTTGCTGCAATACATGGTAACTTGCATCAAAGAAAGCGTGATTCTATTATGAAAGCTTTTCGGAAGCAAAAATATAGAATTCTAATTGCTACAGACATTGCTGCGCGTGGGTTAGATATACCTCATATTGAACATGTTATTAACTACGACCTACCACAATGCCCAGAAGACTATATACATCGAATTGGGCGCACTGCACGTGCTGGTGCTACAGGTTCTGCAATATGTATAGTAACGCCTGCTGACAAATATAAATGGAATTCTATAAACAGTCTAATTAATGGTAATAGCAATAGCGATAAAAACACAAAAGTGTATAAAACTAACACAGGAAAATGCATTAAAAAACCTTATGCAAAAAAAAAATATAAGAATAAAAAACTAACAATAGCAAAATAATAGACTATTTAATTTGCAAATATCTGAACCTAAAATTAGCATTAATTTTTAGCACTTGATATCATAGACATAATAATATAAAAATTACTAGATAGTATGGTAAATAAACTCATGGTAGTAAAATGCAAACTATTCTATTAATATTAGGCATAAATCCAACCAATTCATCTAAAGGTCATTACAACCATGGATTATTTAATGCTGCAATAGTTACACTGGAATCAAAATATCATATACTAACCACTGCTGTAGCAGAGGATTGCATCATAGAGAAAGAAATTGATAAATTTAAACAAGCAGATATAGTAATATACCAATATCCTATTTATTGGTATATGCCACCTGCAGTGCTAAAAGAATATATAGAAAGTGTATTTACCTATAATATATTTTTCACTGAAAATAATGATGGAGATTATGCCTCAGGTGGACTGATGAATGGTAAAAAATTCATGTTATCAACCACATGGAACAGCCCTGCTAAAGCATTTGAGAATCAAAAAGCATTCTTTTCAGGGAAAACGCCAAATGATATATTATTACCCATGAGGAAAGCACATATATATTGTGGCTTTAAAGAACTACCTCATTTTTCATGTCATAATATAGTAAAAAAACCAAATTTTGACAATGATAAAGAACGTTATAAGAAACACTTGCACAATATATTGCTGTCATAATCTGCTAACAGCTATAAAACATACAGTAAATATTTAATAATTTTTGCAATTCAGGAGGCATTCTATCTAAAATTTAGCAAATCAGAACTCCAAAATTGTAATGATAAATTTTTATTAAGATCAAAAACTACTCCTATTATACTTTGCTGATTTGCTAATTTTTGAATTAGTCAACAAACTAACTTTTCATAAAGTGATTTCATTTAAAAATTTTTATATATCTTATTGCTAAAATAACAACTTAAGTACAGCAACAGCAACAAATTTAATGCACACTATGCACACTATTCTAGTAATTGCAATTATCAACTTAACTATTGCTTTATTCTATCATACTAGTTATTAGTTATTTAATCATCTGCCTACACTTGATCAAATAATGCACTTGACATTTCTAAATATTTGATATAAATTATAATCTTAAATTCTTAAGTAAATATTTTGAGCATAGGATGTTTGCAGTCATTGGCACAGGTGGGAAGCAGTATGTAGTAAAACAGAATACTATAATTAAAACAGAAAAAATACTTGGAAATGTTGGTGATATTATCAAAATAAAAGAACCATTAATGATTTCAGATGATGCTAATAAGCTAAGCTTTAAAAAAGGCAGTGTAAATCTTTGTATCCTTGAACAAAAAAAAGATAAAAAAATATATGTATTCAAAAAGAAAAGACGTAAAAATTATAGAAGAAAACATGGCCATAGACAATTTGTTACTATACTAAAAGTTGCTGATATTAATCTATAAAAATGAGGTACTAATTATATGGCAACAAAAAAATCAGGTGGGAGTACACGGAAGACTAAAGACTCTGCAGGACGTAGGTTAGGGCTGAAAAAATATGATGGTCAAACTGTTAGAGCTGGTAATATAATTGTACGTCAGCGAGGTACAAAATTCTACCCTGGAAAAAACACAGGTATAGGCAAAGACCATACTATTTTTGCAAAAATTGATGGATATGTAAAATTTATAACTGGAGCACGATTAAAAAAATACATACATATCTTAGAGGACAGATCTTAGTATTTACCAATATCTTTACTACTTTTTTGTCTTGTGCTCCTCAAATATTTAACAAAACTCTTAGTCATTTTACTAAATTTAGTTTTAGCATTTTTTGACTTAGAATCATAGTTAGTCTTATCTTTAGTGAAGCCAAGCTCAGATTTACCACCTCTTAATGACTCTGCATAAATACCAGTTCTACTTCCAACTGATCTAAATTTATGGGCAAAGCCAGACTTAACTTCCAACAAAACATTTGATTTAACTTCATCATCAGTCATTTTCTTGGAGTCATGTGCAGAATCAACCTCTACAAAGCTAGAATCACTTACAGTACCATGCGTGGCACCATAGTTCATTGCCCTAGCTGACATTGCACAAAATCTTCTTAAATCATCTAAACCAATTCCTACACCGTTAACTACACTTTGAACTTCTGTACTACTGCAAGCATCCACATCATTCAATAATTCTTCCAGAGAAGCAAAACCTAATATGTTTCTACCAGAATAAAATAATTGCTGCTTAACTTGCACAGCTTTAATAGCTTTTACAACCTCTGCTTTATCTGTTGAGTCCAAAACATCACTCATAACAAGCCTATAGAGATCCATTTTTAAACTAGGTATTATTTTAAAACCCTTACAAGGATCTGAATGCAAATTATGCAAAAAATCTCTAACTCTTAAATAATGCCTAGCATCTCTCTCTACACTTTTATCAACAATATCAAGATCTACTGATCTAATTGTTCTTCCAACAGCTGTTGGAGTTTTAAGCCATGATTTTGATAGTTGAAAAAATTCCCTCATGTCAGACAAACTAATTCCATGAAAATTCATGGCATTAACAATACCATCAACAATAGAGATATCTTGCTCCTTAAAACTATCTGGCAGCCCACCTCTTGCCACAACTATTTTTCCTAAACTCTTGCTTTTAATGCTATTATTGACAAAATAATCCATCATTCTAGCAAAATCAACAACATTCTCACCATCAAGCTTACTATGCTGGTATGCATCATGCACTGCCAACAAACCTTTAGTAATAAGCTTTACTTTTGATGAATTCCAATTTCCTTTACTATCTACTGCCTCATACAGCAAAACATTAAAAGCATCCTCAAAAGCCTTGCCCTTAAATTTAGTTTCATCTCTTTTTTTTACAAAACTAACAGCTTCTTTTAGACATTTTTTGGCGCTACTGTCAAGAAGCTTCCATTGACTTTCATCAAGCTTAACACCTGTTCTACCATTGGTAATAATATATCTTATGGCACTATTCACTATGGCTTTTGCAGCCTCTTCTTCTACTAAATCAGTAAACCATTTTTTTTCATGAAGAAAACCAAATCTACTATAACTATTAGCTGCATCTTCTCTATCCATAGCATCTTTAATATGCTTAAGCAATTCCATATCATCAGTCTTAGAGTCAATATTGGATTGAATGCCTGAATAATTTGTATGACGAAGAATAGAATTTGCTGGATAAAACATTGCTCTTTTATCAACTGGCAAATGTTGTACTTCAACATTTCTTTTAGCCAAAGGTGTGCCATTAGCCATGCTATTAGCTAAAAATGTGCTAACATCTTTATTATGAAGAATATTTTGCACAATCTCCCTAAATAAAATATTCTTGCTGTTGTTATTAATAATATTTTCTGCAAAAAAACCCCTCACTTCATCATCATCTGTGTAGTTTGCAGATCCTAAAAAACGATCTAACTCAGCAATATTATCAGGATCTACTGCTGCAAAATTAAATTGAATAGCAACATTATGATCTGCTAATTGTTTATCTATTTTTAACAAAGCACTGCTATCAATTTTTTTACCATCAATTGTAAAACTCTCTTTTCTTAACAAACTATTTAAATAGTTCTCTATAAAGTGAGAATAATAATCAGATGAAACGTTAAGAGCATGAGTTAGTAATTTGTCATTATAGGTTGGCATACAAAACTAACAATTAATTTATTACACTATCATCTTAGATTAACAATATTAATTCTTGTTTAAAATGTCTTAATACTTGGAATTACAGTAACTTCTTTCAATCAAACACAAACACTTAGCAATTTTTGTTACATAAATTCAGACTATTATTATCATATAGTTTATATGTGCTCACATCGAATGTCTCAGTACAATTGATAACAGTACCTTGTGCACTAGGTCAAATCTTCTTAATTATTGTCTTTTCATGCTAGTTGTATATAATATTAACTAATATATCTTCTGCATCATCCATAATTATGCAAAAAAATAATTACAATGCTGAATCAATACAAGTGCTTAAAGGCTTAGATGCTGTAAGAAAAAGACCTGGTATGTATATAGGTGACACAGATGATGGAAGTGGCTTGCATCATATGGTATATGAAGCTGTAGATAATGCTATTGATGAATCATTAGCTGGATATTGCAATAAAATTATCATTACCTTATACACTGATAACTCTATATCTGTTGAAGATAATGGCAGAGGAATACCAACTGAAATTCATAAAGAAGAAGGTATATCAGCAGCTGAACTTATTATGACACAACTTCATGCTGGTGGTAAATTTGATGATAATACGTATAAAATATCGGGTGGATTGCATGGTGTTGGTATATCGGTAGTCAATGCTCTTTCAGAGTATTTAGAACTAACAATATGGCGCAATAGTGTTGAGTGGCATATGCAATTTACAAAAGGTGAGGTAATAGAAAAGTTACATAAAAACAGCACAACATCCAAGCAAGGAACACTAATAAAATTTAAACCTTCAAGACAAACATTCTCCAATATTGACTTCAATAAAAACATTCTAGCAAAAAAATTCCAAGAATTATCATATCTTACACCAGGGGTAAAAATAATATTTAGAATAGAGGAAGATGGCCAAGATGGTGGCATAAAAGAAGAAACTTTTTATTCTATAGATGGACTAAAAAGCTTTGTTTCTCATATAAATAAAAACAAATCTATGATCCATAATGAAATAATATTCAACTCATCTACTAATCAAGAAAAACAAATAGAAATCTCTTTTGCACTTGCTTGGAATGATTCATACTATGAAAATACACTATGCTTTACAAACAATATTGTCCAAAAAGATGGAGGATCACATTTAGCTGGTTTTCGATCTGGATTGACCAAGGTTATAAATAACTACATATCAATACATAATTCCAACAAAAAAAATGCTATTGTAGTTAGTGGTGATGACACACGTGAAGGATTAACATGTGTATTGTTAGCCAAAGTACCTGATCCTAAGTTTTCATCTCAAACAAAAGATAAATTAGTTAGCTCTGACGTTAAGCCTATTGTTGAAAACGCTGTAACAAAAAAACTATCTACTTGGTTTGAGGAAAACCCAGGGGAAACAAAAAAAATTATTGGAAAAATTATGTCAGCAGCTACTGCACGCGAAGCTGCTCGCAAAGCAAGAGAAATTACCAGAAAAAAAAATATACTTGAAATAAATGCCATGCCTGGAAAGTTAGCAGATTGTCAAGAAAAATCTCCTGAAAAATCAGAATTATTTATAGTTGAAGGAAACTCAGCTGGTGGTTCAGCTAAACAAGGTAGGAGCCGTGCAAAGCAAGCAGTACTAGCATTACGTGGTAAAATATTAAACGTAGAAAAAGCAAGATTTGATAAAGTACTAGCATCAAATGAGATTGCATCACTAATATCTGTAATGGGCACAAACATTAGTCATGAGTTTAATATTGAAAAAATTAGATATCATAAAATTATCATAATGACTGATGCTGATGTTGATGGCTCTCATATAAGAAGCTTGTTGCTAACTTTCTTCTTTAGATATATGCGTGAAGTTATTACCAGTGGATATTTGTTTATTGCACAACCACCATTATATAAAATACGCAAAGGTAGCCAATCTATTTATCTCAAAAATGATCAAGAGCTTGATAAATATCTATTAAAATCAGCAACCAACAACCTGTCAATATCACTCACAGATGAAGTAAAATACAAAGGTGATGCAGTTATGGATCTTGTTACTTCGTGTAAAAAAATTCTAAAAAAAATAAACCAAATATCATCCAGCACACCAAAACATATTATTGAAGTAGCTGCAATTGCTGCAAGCAAGGAAATAAGAAGTGAGTATCTTCCAGAGGCAATTATCCAAATGATGAACAAAATACTCAGTGATGAGAGTGCAAATAAATGGCAAATAACTGCAGGAGATGATGAGTTTAAACTATCAAGAGTAATATATGGATCAATAGAGAGTCATACAATAAATAATCAAGATATAAAAAATATTCAAGAAATTGCCCAAATAATCAAACCTATAACAAACATATTCTCACCAGAAGCATTGATAAAATATCACAGTAAAACATATTCCCCACAAACAATATCAGAATTGTTAGATATTATATGGTCTGTTGGTAAAGAGGGAATTTATCTGCAAAGATTTAAAGGGCTAGGTGAGATGAATCCAGAACAATTATGGGAAACAACACTTGATCCAGAGAATCGCACATTATTACAAGTAACCATTGAAGATGCACAAAAAGCTGATGAATTGTTTACAGTACTTATGGGTGATATTGTTGAACCACGTCGTAACTTTATTGTTGAAAATGCTATAAATATAGAAAATATTGATACATAATCCAGCAATGTCTCAGTCAAAAGTTATTTCTTTATGCAATTTTGACTGGTTTATCAAATAGAATTTCTTCTTTGTTTTTTAAAAAATTTTTTTATGTCTGTATCTTTTAAAGAAGGATGTGCTTCTGATGAATCTTGAGCTTTCTCATCATTCTCTTTGAGAGCTTGCTCAGTGCTATGTTGATCAGGTATATTTATATCTTGGTCAATTTTTATATCCATATCTTTTAAAGAAGGATGTGCTTCTGATGAATCTTGAGCTTTCTCATCATTCTCTTTGAGAGCTGCTTGCTTATAGTCTTGCTTAGTAGGTTTTGTTTGTCTGATATTATATTGGGTATTACATGCAACTTTTATATCTTCCTCTAGTTCTTTTGAAAAATCTTCCATATCTTCCATATTTTTTTCTATTGATTTTAATATCTTCCTCCCTTTATTTTTGAAAAATACAGCTCCTGCTATAGCCACTACAGCAGTGCATGCTAACGCTGATAAAGCTGCAACTGATGTTGCTGCAATTATGCTAAAAGCAATAGCTGCAACTGCTATTATCATAAAAAAATCAGTTGTAAGAACAATAGCATCATATTTTTGTACAGCATTTTTAGCATAATATTTCTTTATCAAATTTCTTTCTTCTTCTTGGTTTGTCATGTTATACAAAATATTGCCAACTGTGTGCCTGTTGTTGACTTTTGCTGACTTCATAGATACTACTGCTCCATTGCCCTCTTGCATTGTGTATTCAATCATATCAAGTTCTGCTAGTATTGTGATGAATGTAATAATACTTATTGCTAAATTTGTATTAGCATCTTCATTGGGGTTTATAAATATCAATGAACCATCACTGTTAAATTCTATATTTTCCTTAGCATCAACTGGCAATAACACATCAGCTAAATTTTTAACACTAACATGTGATATTTTGCCATTAAAAAACTGTACGATATTTTGTTCACTTTTTAGGTTGCTAATTTTGCTTGTTTTAAATTTTTTAATTAAAGGAATTGACCTAGATTTATAGCATTCATCTATATTGTCATGATTTATTTTATTCCAATATGATTTCAGTATTCTGCTAATACTATAATCAAAATCATCAACTAACGTCATTTTTATAAAACAATAGTATTTTTATATTATTAGTTGATATTATGTTATTTTTTTAAAAAAAAATGTTAATTTCATATGTTGTTTGATAAATCAATAGTAA
This sequence comes from Candidatus Xenohaliotis californiensis, assembly GCF_963930935.1. Lineage (NCBI taxonomy): Bacteria > Pseudomonadati > Pseudomonadota > Alphaproteobacteria > Rickettsiales > Anaplasmataceae > Candidatus Xenohaliotis > Candidatus Xenohaliotis californiensis. The sequence continues at coordinate 30,017 of NZ_CAWVOK010000025.1, read as the reverse complement.
TATTTCATCTTATTGTTAATTGATATAAGTATAAATAAAGTGAGTAAAGTGAAAATTTAAATATTCTTCTTTTCAAATCAAGCTGACTTTTCCTTGTGCCATTCTTGCAAAATTTAGCATACTATCTGACATTGTTATAAACTTTACAAAGTTTTACCTTACAAAATCATATTGTCAATACTATATCATATTTTTATTTGAGTTATCTCAATGAACACAATCATAACATTAAAAATACATTTTTCAAAAAAATATTCTAGAATTAGAATAATATTATTTTTTCTTATTGCTAACACTTTTCTAGTGTCTTTAGCAATATTTTTGTTTATTTTTTATTTATGATTATATCAACTACAAGCTTAACAAATTTGTTTATCTTGTAGATCAATTTTTCATATCTTAAATTTTTATAGAAAGTATCAATTATTACAATATAAATTAATTTTTACTAAGCAATTTTAAGCTAAAACATAATCCATCAATATTGATATAAAATAATACATTGCTATAATGCAAGGTTAGTATCTAGTTACTTCAATGTATGTGTATGCAAATCCTAAAAATCCTATTAAAAGATGCAAAACGGTAATCTTAATTAAGGACAACAATACTGTATCATCCATATATATGCCAAATTATCTGCAGAAAATCATATTGCTTTCTCTGTTAATTATTTTAGGGTATGGAATTTTTATCAAAATTAAACTAAACATTCAATCTAATCAGATATCAAAAATTAGTCAACAAACACGGTGCATACAAAATGAAAACAACAAACTGAAAAATGAGCTGCAAAAAACAACAAAAACTATAGAGACTATAGCATCATATTTTGAATCCATGCAACCATCTAGCAATCAAAGAGCTAATTCAATTAAAGAAAGATTGTCTGAAAGAATAGAAACAATGGAAAAAGCACTGAGCAACACTCAACTTATTCGCAGTGCAAAAATAGCAGAACAATTAAATAAAATACAATCTATTAGAAATATTTGTGATAAAGAAGACTTAAGCTCAATTTCAACTATTGGCAATCAAATACATCAACTAATAATCTTAGAGCAATTAATGGATCAGCTACCATTTGGCGCACCTTTTATAAATACATTTAGAAAAACAAGTGGATTTGGCAATAGAAAAAATCCAGTTAATGGCAAGATTTCATTTCATGGTGGTATAGATATGGCATCTGAGTTAAATGCAACTATATATAGCACAGCAAATGGAGTAGTAAAATTTGCAGGTTCTAGAGGATCTTATGGTAATATTGTGGAAATTGACCATGGTAACAATATTAGCACTCTCTATGCTCATTTATCAAAAACATTAGTAAAAAAACATCAGAAAATTAATAAAAATACAGCTATTGGAAAAATGGGTAGCTCAGGCAGAAGTACAAGCCCACATTTACATTATGAAATACGAATCAACAAAGAACGCATTGATCCAAATAAATTTTTAACCATTACTAAAAATGAGAGTAGCAAATGATATTTAAAAATTCTAAAAAAACTCATAAATCAACAATCCCATCTATTATATCAGAAGATGCAAAAATACAGGGCACAGTCATTAGTAGTGGCAGTATTGAGGTTGCTGGACAAATTGATGGCAATGCTAAATGTAGAGCAATAAATATACATAAATCTGGGGTAGTTATTGGTGACATTATAGCAGAAGATGTAATAATTAGTGGCAAAACTAGAGGCAATATTAAAACAAAAAATATTTTTCTAACTGAAACAGGAATAGTTGTAGGAACTATTTGTTATAAAAATATTATAATAACAAGTGGCGCACTAATTGATGGCAAGCTTTGTAAGGTAGAACAAAATCAAGCTATAAAAATAACTACTAATAAGGATATGAAAAATAATTTAACAAATGAACTAAAAAATGATAAAGAAAAAATATGAGCATTATATGCAATAATATATCAGAGTTTAAAAAACAAATCAGAGACCACCATCCAATAATAGCATTAGACATGGGCTTAAAACGTATTGGTATTGCAAAAAGTGATAATGATCATAAATTTGCATTCCCTGTGAAGACCTATTACCGCAAAAATATACGATATGATCTATGGCATATTACAACATACATAAAAAACAACAATATCTTTGGATTAATTTTTGGAGTTACTAACCAAGACAAGGATACTGATTATACAATACATACAAAGATATTTGCAAAAAAAATATTACAAAAATTAACCTATCAAAATAAAATTATGCCAATTTTGTTATATGATGAAAATTTTACAACATTCTTTGCAAAATCAAGAATGCAGCAGCTTAATTATTCAAAATCATGGTCAAAATTACATACAGATGAAATAGCTGCCAATATTATCTTAGAAGAAGTTTTGGCTAATTTATAAATACAAACAAAAACCTGTTGTTAAACTTTCATTCAATTAACATAATTCTAAATAATACCCCCAAAAAAACTGCTTCCAGATCATTAAAATATCATAGTAGCATCAGTTGTATAAGTTAACCAAGAATTAATAATAAATTGATATAACAATGGAGGTTTAAATGTATAATAAAAATATAGGGGGTTTTTACACAGACAGAGAAATAAATTTAGATGAATCTGAATACTTCCAAGAAAATATAGATACATTACGTTATCGATCACTCTGGCGTGCAGTAATTATGCAAGCATTATTGGATGCTATAAACAATTCTTCACGTACTGAAGAAAAACTTGCTAAAACACAATCACATTCCTGGCTTAATGACTTATCAAATGATTTCTTAATCATATGTAATATGGCAGAATACAATGCACTGTATGTTAAAAAAAAAGCTGTAGAGGTAATTAACAAACATAATAAAAAACCTATCATATTTTATAAAACAAAAAACAATACAAGGCAAGCAAAAAATAAAAAAAATACAGCGCTAAATCACAATCAATGCATGCACAAATCACAAAATGAATAAATGGCAGCACATAGCCACTGCAAGCATTGCAAAAACTGTAAGTAACATTGTAAAACTAATGACCAATGAATCTAAAAACAGTGGCACTAATATTGACAATATAATATCAAACTTATCCAAATTAACTGACATTTGTATTAAGTTAGAAAAAATAGACTACTGTAAGCAAAATGAAGACATTGATGACAATTATATAATACAAAATTATTTAAAACGCTTAATGAAAAATTATGAGCACCATGAAGCTAATCTAACAGCTTCTGCAACACCTGAGATCAAAGAACTGCCAAAAAAACCTAATAATATTAACAACAATGCTAAGAATATTGGCGGCAAATAAGATGGCACAAGAAATAAGTTGAATGCTGTTGTCTTGCTCATAGTATTAGTATTATGAGTATTTGCATCTACTTCATAAAAAACATATTGCAAAGCTTGCCAAAAATAAAATAAACCAATAATAGAACCAACAATTACTGAAAAAACAGCTAAATAATTGCTACTCAATAATGCTGATTTAAGAATAACCCATTTGCTTATAAAACCAACTGTAAAAGGTAGTCCTATAATAGATGCTGTGGACAGAAAAAACACCAAATAATCCATAAATAATAGCAAATTCAATCCTTTCTTGGAAAGTGATTGATGATTATTACTATTACTAATATTTGATGCTACCATAAACAAAGCTGATTTAGCCAATGCATGACTTAGCATGTGTATAATTGCAGCTGTCAGAGAAAGTTTGGTATTAATTACAGCACAGATGATTATATAACCAATCTGAGCAATGCTAGAATTGGCAAAAATCCTACGCAAATCTTTGCTTTGAGATGCTATTACAGAACAAACCAACACTCCTAAAGAAGATGAAATTATTAACGCCTTGTCAACACCAATTCTGCTAAGCAAATGCACACTAAATAGTCTGAATAAAACTTGCAGCATTACATAAAGATTAATCTTAGTGCCAATGCCAGCGAGAATAACTACAAAAGAATGTGGTGCACAACTATATGCCTCTACAATCCAAGTATGCATTGGAAATATAGCACTTTTCACAGACAGTCCAACAATTATCAGAGCAACGCCTACAATTACTGAGCTTATATTTCCAGCATTATGTGGCAAACTTGCCGACATTTCAGGCAAACTCAATGTTCCAGTTTTTGCATATAAAAAACCTAAGCCAAGCAGATAAAATGTTGACCCCAATGTGCCCATAACCAAATAGTCAAATGCAGCTATTAAAGATTGCTTTTTATTACCACAAGCTATAAGTGTATATGTTGAGAGTGCAGTTATTTCAAGAAACACATATATATTAAATAAATCATCACTAACAACAATTCCAGACATACCAGCAGCAAAAATCAACAGTATACAGTAAAATATATTAAAACGATTAGAAGGCAGGTCATTTCTAATAGTAGACCATGAATGAATTACAGTAGACAATAGTATTATATTAATCAAAAAAAGCATTATAATTCCCAGAGGGTCAAGCCTAAGGCCAATTCCATAGGGAGGGTTCCATCCACCAACACTATAAAGTAAAACTTTTCCCTTGTACTCTAAATAAAGAAATAGCACAAGAACTAGCACAATAATTGAAGAAAGCAAGGAAATAAACCATGGTATAAAGAAGCCATGGGCAAAACTTGCAAACAATGCCATAGCTATAGGGCAAACAATAACTAAAATTAATAATTTTTCCAATGATATCAAGAGTTAATTTTTGCATATTCTATCAACTACATTATTTTAAAGCAAGTTGATGAGGTAATTGTAATTCAATTAATTTTCATAGTTAATATTAAATAATGAATAAACAATCTATTTTAATTCAAGAAATTAAAAAGTATTAAATAAAATTAACCACAAATTATACATAAAGCAAATTTCATACATAATAAAGCATATTTTGACAAAAAAATAATATTATGCATAAATAAAAATTAGTTATTTATAATTATTATATGTATAGACATGGACATAAATTACTTCATACTTTCAATCACACTTACTGTTTTTGTATTTATCTATGAATTATTAATACATGGAATGCTGCTGAGCAAACTATATAATAAAACACCAAATATATGGAGAACAAAAAAAGAAATATGTAAATTGTCGCCAATCATGATTACAGTACAAACAGCATCAGCATTTATGATTACATTGCTATTTTTCTATAGTCATGCTAATAATGGAATATATGAAAGCTTAAATTTTGGCATAATAATTGGACTTCTTTTTGGCTCTATGTCTTTAGGATTTTATACAATACTGCCTGTTTCTAGTAAACTAGCAATCTGCTGGTTTATATTTGGTTTCATTGAAGGGTTGTTAGCTAGCTTACTGTTAGCAATAATAAATCAATGCTTACATGTGCACATTTAAAAATACATCCAGAAACTGCATTTTATCTAAAAATAACACAAAAATAAAAAAATTCTCAAAATACAAATATTAAAGCATATTTGTATAGTTTTATGCAGCATACTTGATTACAATATATCTTGTATAGATAATTCTCTATTTAAATAATTTTGCCATAATTAATATAATGTCATATAAAAAACATTTTATAGAATTAAAAAAAAGAATTCTTCTCTATTGTGTATTTTTTATGGCAGTATTTGTATTATGTTACATCAAATCACACTATATATATAACATACTGTTAAAGCCACTGTACAATACAGGAAGTGTGTCAAATATAATATACACAAATCTAACAGATGCTTTTTTTACCTATCTAAAAACAGCATTGTTTACTACCATATGCCTCACCTTTCCATTTCTACTTTGGCAAATATATTTATTTGTAGCACCAGGTCTGTATCTCCATGAAAAAAAAACATTTGTCGTATATTTAATATTCTCACCACTGCTTTTCCTCTTAGGTGCACTATTAGCTTATTGTGGAATAATGCCAATTGCATGGCATTTTCTAACTAGCTTTGCAGATAAAAACAACAAAATAATATTCTTACCAAAAATAGATGAATATTTATCACTAGCAATGAGTTTAATATTTGGATTTGGTGCAGCATTCCAAATGCCATTATTATTATCTATAATGTCAAAAGCTAATATAATAAATGCTAATTGGCTGCGTAAAAAACGAAGAATTGCTATAATACTAATATTTCTCATTGCTGCCATACTGACCCCTCCAGATATCTTAAGCCAAATATATCTTGCGATACCACTCATGTTGCTTTATGAAGTATCAATAGCTCTATGCAGTTGGCAAGCACGCAGCAAACATTTGGATAAATTAAAAATCAACAGTCACTAATTTGCTATACAGTAATTTTTAATATATCATTATATTATAATTAATAAAGATATAACATACTATGAGAATCCTTGTAAGTAATGATGATGGGATAGATAGCGAAGGAATAGATATATTAACTAAAATTGCTAAAAATTTTTCAAATGATGTATGGGTAGTTGCTCCTGCTAAAAATTGCAGTGCTGCAAGCAGATCATTAACAATTAAAGAAAAACTGACAATAAAACAACTTAGTATGAACAAATTTACTGTAGATGGCACACCAATTGATTGTCTTCTTGCAGCATTATATAAAGTAATGCCTGAAAAAAAACCTGACCTAGTACTGTCTGGCATAAATAGTGGTGCTAATCTAGCTATGGATATAGGATATTCTGGCACCGTTGGCATAGCGATAGAATCAATGCTGCAAGGCATTAATTCTATCGCCATTAGCCAAGAATATTCATCAAAAAGCAACCCTACTGTAAACTGGGATGTTGCACATATTGTGGCAAACAACACAATAAGTGCATTAATACCACTAATGCCTGCATTAAGTAGCTTTCCAAAATTATCCTTTAATGTCAATATACCACATAGACCAAAGGGTATACGTGCAACTAGGCATGCTATAATGATACCAACTACAGGATTACGAAACAGCAAAGATGGCAATGTTGATGAATATCAGATACATGGTGGAGCAATAAAGGCAATGAAATTATATAAAAATATAAAATCAAAAAATATTAAACCATATAAAACAATACCTAAGAATGAAACTGATTCTCTGGAAAATCTTTTGGCAATGCGCATAAATAATGACCCATTGGCACATATAGATGACAATTCAGATCTAGCCACAGTATCTAATGGATATGTAAGTGTAACTCCTCTTTCTATCAATATGAACAATAATAACATCTTACTAAACAGCCTATCAGAACAATTGACCACCACATGGCAAGACCAAAAAGAATAAATAATTATGAGTAATATGATGCTTTTAAAAAATTTTAAAATTTATCTAAGTAAAGAAATATTTATAGTGTTTCTTATGGGAATTGCCAGTGCAATACCACTAACTCTATTAGGGTCAACACTATCTGCATGGTTAAATGATTATGGAATAAGCAAAAAGACTATAGGGCTTTTTGCAATGATTGGCCTTCCATTTTCAATTAAATTTGCTTGGGCTCCAATAGTTGACAATATCAGAATACCAATAATCTATAAAATATTTGGCAAAAGATGCTCATGGTTAGCATTAATACAAATAATGATTGCTGCAGCAATTATGACTCTTGGCATGCATCAGTTGACAGTCTTAGATGGATCAATAAAAAATATTGCTTTGCACACATTAGTTATTGCCTTTCTTGCGGCAACACAGGATATTATAGTTGATGCTTACCGTGTTGAGCTCCTGTCAACCAAACAACAGGCGGCTGGATCTGCTACAGCTGTTTTTGGCTACAGAATTGGCATGCTTATATCTGGTGCATTTACACTCATGTTAGTTGATTTTTTAAAAAATTTAAACTATCAGAATGCTTGGAATAAATCATACATTATTATTTCTTTGGTTATGATTATTATACTCACAGCAATACTGTTACTATCAGAAAAACAAGAAAATGAAATAAAATCAGAAGCACTAGATCCAAAAAGTATTATTAAATGGCTAACACACTCTCTTGTTGAACCATTAAAAGATATAGTAAAACGAAAACATTGGATTCTTATTTTAATTCTAATTGCCTCCTTTAAACTTGGTGATGCTTTTGCAACATCATTGTTCACGCCATTTCTAAGAGATTTAGGCTTCAGTTTAATGCAAATTGGCATGGCACTTAAAATTTTTGGCATGATAGCAACAATTATTGGTGGATTTCTTGGTGGCACTTTAGCTTATAAAATCAACCTAATGAATGCTATATTGCTTTGTGGAATAGTGCAATCAATAACCAATTTAGTGTATATAGCTCAACATCATATTGGCAATAACATATACATGCTTTATACCACTATATCTATAGAAAATATTGCTGGTGGCATGGGAACTGCAGTATTTGTGGCATATATATCTATGCTATGCAATAAAAAGTATACTGCAACTCAATATGCACTTCTAACATCAGTAGCATCAATTGGTCGTACAACACTTGCATCATCAAGTGGTTTTGTAGTTGATGCTTTTGGATGGGATGTATTTTTTCTTATTAGCATTGTGCTCACTATACCAGGAATATCAATTTTATTATTCTTCAAACATCAACAAAATTATAAAACAAAAACTATTAACACTTCCAGCAAAGAACAACCAGCATAAAGCCATAAATTTACTTACCTTTACTCATAACAAAAAAATTAGAGACTGAAATACTGGTAATAAAACTAATACAAACATAGGCTATTGCAGCATCAAAAGTATCATATGTAAGGTATACTGCTGAAAAAAATGCCATTAATGCAACAGTGTGAGTACTCAATGCATTAACAACTAACAACTTATCAAACCTTGTATCATGCAAAAAAAATGCCAGCAAAAGTAAACTGATACTAAACAAAATCGCAATTAATGCAATAAGCAACATACTAAATCTCAAGAGTATTGAGCAAATAATAAGCTAGCATTTGTGCCACCAAATCCAAATGAATTTGACATAGCACACTGCACTTTAAAACTTTTTGCATGCATTGGCACTAAGTCAAGATTCTTATGACTCAATATAGGATTCTGCAAATTAAGAGTTGGTGGAACTATATTATTTGCTATTGATAATACAGTTGCCACAGCTTCAACACCACCTGCTGCACCCAGAAGATGTCCAATAGATGATTTAATAGAAGACATATAGAGTGTATGCAATCTTTTATCAAGCTTAAATAATGACATTACAGCATTTAATTCTGCAAGATCACCTATTGTAGTAGAGGTACCATGTGCATTCAGGTAATCAATATCATCAAAATCCACATTAGCATCATTTGCAGCATTTTTCATTGCTGATATAGCGCCAACACCACTTTCTGGTGGTGCTGTTATATGGTGTGCATCACTTGAGACACCATAACCAATAAGCTCAGCATATATTTTAGCATCACGTTTTCTAGCATGCTCATAGTCCTCTAAGATTAACACTCCAGCTCCTTCGCCAATTATAAATCCATCTCGATCCTTATCCCATGGACGTGATGCATTCTCTGGTTGATCATTAAATTTAGTTGAAAGTGCTCTGCCAGCAGCAAATCCTGCAACAGCTATTGGGCAAAGTGCAGCCTCTGCACCACCAGCAACAACTACATTGGCTCTACCATGACGAATCATCATTGCTGCTTCACCTATAGCATGTGAACCAGTTGAGCATGCAGAAACAGCAGAAAAATTAGCACCACAATATTTATGCCTGATGGAAACATGTCCTGGTAACAAATTTATTAATGTTGAAGGAATAAAAAATGGACTAACTTTCCTAAAACCAAACTCATGAAGCTTAATTGACACCTCTTCTATTTGCGGCAAACCACCAATTCCAGAACCAAAAACAACTGAGGTCATTGCTCTATCAAAATCATTTTCTGGTTTCCAGCCAGAATCATTTATTGCTTGATCAGCAGCAGCTATTCCAAGTAAGATAAAATTATCAACTTTACGCCTTTCCTTAGGTGTAAGGTATAATGATGGATCAAACCCATCTGGATTGCTATCACTTTTATACTTAACTGGTGCAGCAATCCTGCAAGGCAGAGAACTAGCATCAAATTGATCAATTTTAGTTATTCCAGAGGTACCATTAATAAGATTATTCCAAGATTCTTTGGTATTAATTCCAACTGGAGTAACCATTCCTAAACCAGTTACCATCACTCTTCTGTTTTTATTAACCATGTGCTTAAGCAGTGCTATTGTTATTAATTTTATCTTCAATATATTTAACAACTTCACCAATTGTAGAGATAGATTCAGCATCACTATCAGGAATGCTTATATCAAACTCATCTTCAAAATCCATAATTAATTCAACTATATCAAGACTATCTGCACCTAAATCGTTAGCTATATGAGATTTCATGCTTAAGTCATCAGCATTTTTTATATCTAGTCGTTCAATCATTCTTTTCTTAACTCTCTCAAGAACATCATCCATATTGCATCCTCAAACTAATAAATTTTTAATAAATTACGCTAATAAAAAATTTATGCAAGCAGAAAATAACTTAAATAATCATCTTTTTTGGATGAGTTAAATTATACCATGCATAAATCATCATTTTATTTATTGTAACATTTGAAAAAAGTGTGGTCAATACTCCAATACCTAAAGATACTGCAAATCCACGAATTGGGCCTGTGCCAACTAAAAATAGAATTATAGCAGAAATCAATGTAGTAAGATTAGAATCTACAATAGTAGTAGTTGCATTACTGAAGCCATCCTCTATTGCCCTAAAAATTCTATGACCACTCCTAACTTCATCTTTAATTCTCTCAAAAATTATTATATTACCATCTACTGCCATTCCTATAGTTAAAACTATACCAGCCATTCCAGGAAGTGTAAGAACAGCATGCAAAACAGTTAAAGATGCTAATAAAAGAATTAAATTAAACAATAATGCAACAACTGCAAATAAGCCTAAAATTTTATAAATTACAACCATCATCAATCCAATGCCAATAAAAGCTATAACCATACTCTTCTTGCCAGCTAATACAGATGATTCACCTAGTGTAGGACCCACAATCCTTTCTTCTACAATTTTGAGTGATGCAGGAAGTGCACCAGTGCGCAAAATTAATGCTAACTCAGCAGCACTTTCCATGGTAAAATTACCACTTATCTCTCCTCTGCCTGCAACAATAGGCTCTTTAATGGTAGCTACTGTCATTAACACATTATCTATCATAATTGCTAAATGCTTACCAGCACTTCTTTGAGTTAGTGCTGCAAATCTCCTAGTTCCAATAGAATTAAATGCAAAAGAAACCACAGGTTGATCATTGCGACCATAAGCCACTATTGCACTTCTTAGCAAGCTGCCATCAAGCTCAACTTTCCTATATATCTCATAAAGCTTGCCATTGCGATCCTTCACCATTTTAGTTGGTTTAGCAAAATTTTTCGACTCTTTAGAATCGCTGACTAAATGAAAAGTCATCTTAGCAGTAGAACTAATAATCTTTTTTATCTTATTAGCATTTTCAGAATGTGGTATTTGCAACAATATTGAATTAGATCCTTTTATTTGAACTGACACCTCACCAATACCCATAGCATCTATTCTTTTTCGTATATTCTTTATTGAATCAAGCAAAACATCACGCTGCAGACGTTTAGCATATTGCTTTTTCAATCTAATTTTTACCAAAGATGTGTTTGATAAATCAATATCAAAACTAACCCTAAAATCACCAAAAGAACTCTTCAATAGCTTGCTATCAGACCCACCAATTAGTGAAACAACAACCATATCTTTTTCTTTTGAAATGCTGTGATAAGAAATTTTAGCTTTCTTTAAAGAATTACGCACTTCATCTATAGCTCCATCCAAAAAATCACTAACATAGCCATCATAATCAATTTGCATTGTTATGGATGACCCACCACGCAAATCAAGACCAAAGTGTAATCTACTTTTTGGCAGCCAAGCAATATCATTGCTAAAAAAATTAGGTGCAGCAAAATAACTAGCAGCAATCAACAAAATAACTACAAAAAATAAACCAGCATAGGACATTTTAAGCATATCATCTCAAAATCTTGTTTATAAATATTAATTCAGTTAAAATATTATTATAGATTATTATTCTACAATAAGTTGTCATATCATGCAAAATAAAGAAACAATACTAGTAGCATCACTAAACAAATGTACAAAAGCATTCAAAGCAGTCTTTTTATTTGGAATGGCCACAAACATTCTGATGATGTTTATGCCAATATACACAATGCAAGTATTAGACAGGGTAATGTCCAGTGGTAGCTTGGAGACATTAGTTATGCTAACTATTATTACACTATCTGCCTTTCTATGCATAGCAACATTAGATTTATGTCGTCACGCCATATTAAATAACATAGGTGATTGGTTAGATGAAAAAATAGCACCAGTATTGTTAAAAAAAGCAATTCATATGACCATTTCCAATAATGGCAATTATACAGGGGATGCATTGCGTGATCTAAACACCCTTAAGGCATTTATAACTAGCAGTGGAATATTCTCATTATTTGATGCCCCATGGTCAATATTATATCTAGCACTAATATTTATGATACATCCAGCTACAGGTTTCTTGGCTATATTTGGCATAATATTAATGCTAATACTAGCTATATGGAATGAAAAAAGCACACAATCTAATATAAAAGAATCAGCTGAAAAATACATGAAAAATGTACGTGATATTGAGATAGCAAACAGAAATGCTGAAGCCATGGAAGCTATGGGAATGTCTAATGATATAATCAATGAATGGATGAATAGAAGCAAAGACCTAAGAAAGATCCAAGCACTGTCAAATGGAAGAACATCAATTATACAAAGCATCACTAAATTTTCAAGAATGACACTGCAAATCATGGTTATTGGTCTTGGAACTTTTATAGCAATAAAATACCATAAATCAGCTGGTGGAATTATTGCTGCCTCTATATTAATGAGTCGTGCCATGTCACCATTTGAATCTGCAATAATAACATGGAAGAATCTTATTAATGCACGTTTATCCTATAAACGTATTAATAACATGCTTACTAATGTTGCTGACAGAAATGAATCCATGGAATTACCAGAACCTAAAGGCATGATTGATTTTGAGAAAGTTGTTTTTGCCCCTCCAGGCACTAACAAACCAATAATTAAAGGGATTTCTTTCAAAGTAGATCCTGGAGCTATAGTTGGTATTGTTGGACCAAGTGCAGCTGGAAAATCAACTGTTGCAAAAATGCTAGTTGGTGTCTGGAAACCAGTAGCTGGAAGAGTCTCTTTAGATGGATGTAGTATGCATCGTTGGCCTAGACCATTATGCAAAAAATATATAGGATATTTACCACAGAATATAGAATTATTTAATGCTTCAATAAAAAAAAATATAGCAAAGATGGACAATGATCCAGATCCAAATGCAATTGTCAATGCTGCCAAAATAGCTGGCATCCATGAAGTCATTCTATCATTACCTAATGGATATGAAACAATAATTGGGGAAAAAGGATTAGAACTATCAGGTGGACAAAAGCAAAGAATAGGAATAGCACGAGCATTTTATGGTAATGCAAAACTAATTATTCTAGATGAGCCAAACTCTAATCTTGATCAACAAGGTGAGCTTGCATTAGTAAAAGCATTAGGGTATGCAAAACAGAATGGTATAACAACATTAGTCACCACCCATAAAACATCTCTTCTTACACATGTTGACAAAATTCTTGTTATGCAAGATGGAATGATTGCAGCATATGGAAAGCGTGAAGATATACTAAAACAACCAGAAAAAACCACATAACGCCTAATATAACAACATCTCTCTAAATTAAAATTTACTCACAATGTTTAATAAATTTAGAGCAATAAGGACAAACTGCACCATCAGAGCCAACAAACAAATAAACTGTTGGGTGTGGGCTTACTGCATCATCACCATTGCAAGTGCATATAAAAAAATTATTATCACACATAAGAGCCTGTAAAATAACTAAACAAGTACATCATTAGCAGCATATGCAAAACATTAAACAGAAAATATTTTGCATACAAAAAATATTGATTATATAATAGTTGCTTTAATCTAGCAGTTATTGCATAAAATGAAAAATGAAAATTTTGAGGTCATAATTGAGATCTCTGAAAACTCTTCAGCAGTTAAATATGAAATTGACAAAAAAACTGGCCTCCTTTCTGTTGACCGTATGCTAAAAACCTCTATGCACTATCCATGTAACTATGGTTTTATAAGCAACACTCTATCAGAAGACAATGATCCATGTGATGCATTGGTTATATCATCAAATCCAATTCTACCTAATGCCTCAGTGTTATGCAGAGCAGTTGGAGTATTAATGATGGAAGATGAGGCAGGTAATGATGAAAAAATAATATGCACTCCTATAAAAAAAATTGATCCATTTTATGATTTCATCAATGATATCAATGATATCAACAAACATACTCTAAGAAGAATAAAACACTTTTTTGAACACTACAAAGATATTGATGATGATAAATGGGTTAAGGTAAAATCATGGGGAAATGCTGAGAATGCATATCAAATGATAAATGATGCTTTTAAAAGAGCTTTGAGCAAATAATAAGATTATAGCTCAGTAGGATAGAAGTGGATTGCTAATCCAGATGGCCACAGTTCAATTCCTGTCAATCTCACATAATCATATTAAGAGGATATATGTCTCATATTGTACTACCTAAATGTATAAAATGTAAATATGGTGATTGTGTTGCAGTATGCCCTGTTGATTGCTTCCATGAAGGTAAAAATTCTCTTGCAATTGATACTGAAGCATGCATAGACTGTGGCGTATGTGTCCAAGAATGTCCTATTAATGCAATTGTGCAACATGATCCAGCTAACAAAAATCATAACAAATGGCTAGCAATAAATCATGATGCTGTGCACAAGTATAATTGGCCAAATATCACCTACAAACCAAAACCACATCCAGAAGCTGATAAATATGCAAAAATAAAAGACAAAGACAATTTATTTTCATTTGATCTACCAGATAACAATGATCACTAGCTGAAGAGACAATATTGTTAGCTAACTGAACTGGTAATTTCTGTTATGAAATTATCAGAAATGGGAAGTGGTTTATTTATAATATTTTCCCATTTAATTTTGTGCTCAAATACATGTTGTAGCACATCATCCATGCTAGATGCAGTAACTATAGTTAGACTATCTAAAATTTCAGCTGGCATTTTAACCAAGCTCTGTTCATTATCATGTGGTATAATAACTTTCTCTATTCCACCACGAATTGCACCAAGCAGCTTCTCTTTCAATCCACCAATTGGCAAAACCCTGCCAGTCAATGTAATCTCGCCAGTCATTGCCACATTACGCTTTGCAGGAGTGTTGAGCAACAGTGAAAGCACAACAGAACATATTGCTATACCAGCTGATGGACCATCTTTAGGAGTTGCACCTTCAGGAACGTGAATATGTATATCACGCTTACCTAAAACATCATCATACCTAGAAGTTAGGTAAGATAATGCATAGTTAAATGCAACCTGTGCAGATTCTTTCATTACATCACCCAGTTTACCAGTACAGCTCAGCCTGCCTTTTCCATGCATTGCAATAGCTTCAATTGTCAGTAAATCACCACCAACTTCTGTGTAAGCTAAGCCATTTACTACACCAACTAGGCTTTTTGTATTAACAGTGCCATAAACATATTTCATAGGTCCAGAAAAATTTGATAAATTGTCATTTGATATATAAATACTTTCAACATTTTTATCTGATACAATTTTTTTAAGAGTTTTACGAGCAATTTTAGATAATTCACGCTCAAGAGATCTAACGCCAGCCTCTCTGGTATATCTTCTGATAAGTAAAGAAATTGCATCATTAGATATAGTTAATTCAGCATTGTTCAAACCATTTAACTTCTGTTGCTTTGGAATTAAATGCTCAACCGCTATATGCATCTTCTCTGCTTCTGTATAGCTTGCAATATTTATAATTTCCATTCTATCAAGCAATGGATATGGCAGAGTAGACAAAGAGTTTGCAGTTGCCAAAAACATAACCTCTGATAAATCATAATCAACTTCTAAATAATGATCAACAAATGCATGATTGTGCTCAAAGTCCAAAACTTCAAGCAATGCTGAAGATGGATCACCACGAAAGTCAGAGGACATTTTGTCTATTTCATCCAACAAAAACAATGGGTTACTTGATCCAGCTTTCTTCATACCTTGAATAATCTTTCCAGGCAAAGAGCCTATATATGTTTTTCTGTGACCTCTAATTTCAGACTCATCCTTTACTCCACCTAAACTTATCTGTGCAAACTTACGTCCTGTTGCTTTTGCTACTGAACGTGCCAGTGAAGTTTTGCCAACTCCAGGAGGACCAACAAAACATATAACTGCCCCCTTATTGTGCTTAATGCGACCTTGCACTGCAAGACACTCTAGTATTCTCTCTTTTGCTTCTTCTATGCCATAATGATTCTTATCCAAGATATCTTTAGCAACATTTAAGTTGCTTTTGGTTTGTGTTCTATTCTTCCATGGTACAGATAGCATCCATTCCAAATAACCACGCAACACACCAGCCTCAGCTGACATTTGATTCATAAAATTCAACTTCTTCAACTCAGATAATGCCTTTTCTTTAGCTTCTTTGGACAGTTGAACTGAATGTATCTTTTTCTCTATCTCATCAAGCTCAGCCTTTTCTGGACTGCTATTAGAAACCCCAAGCTCACGTTGTATTGCTTTTATTTGTTCATTTAAATAATATTCTCTTTGCGTTTTCTCCATTTGCCGCTGCACTCTACTACGTATAACTTTATCCATATTAACAATCTTAATTTCTTCAGCTATATACATAGATATAAGATCCATTCGATCAATAATATCAATACTCTCAAGCACTTTTTGCTTCTTAAGTAAGGGAATTTCTAAATGAGTAGCAATCTTATCAACAAATTTTGAATCATTGGGTATATGCTCTATAAAACTTATAACTTCTGAAGAAATCTTCTTGTTAATATTTGCATACTGCATAAAATCATTAACTATATTCTTACGAAATAAACTAATTATCTCAGGGCTTTCTTCCTTTTCTTGTATAATTTCTATTTTTGTTTCAAGGAAACCATTAGCTTCCTGAACAGTATTAACTAAAACTCTGCTAACAGCATTAACTAAAACCTTCATACCACCATCTGGTAGTTCATTGTTTTGTAGTATCTCAGCTAAAACACCTACAGAAAATAAATTATCAATACCAACAGCATCTATTAAAGATTCTTTTTGCAACAAAAGAACAATATGTTTATCTCTTTCAAGCGCCTTATTTACTGCCATAATTGACTTATCACGACCCACGAAAAGTGGGGTAATAATACCAGGAAAAACAACAGAATCTTTCAAAGGAAGTATTGGATAAAATCCTAACAATGTCTTTTCACTCACATCCATATCCTCAAAAATCACAAAAAACCATATAATTATGCAGCAGTGTTATCAACCAAGACATTTTTAATAGCTAGCTTTTCTTTAACTATGCTGGTAGTTATTTGAATGCCTGAGATATTATCATTACTTGGAGTCTCAAACATATAATCTAACAACACCTTTTCCATTACATTTTTTAAACCCCTAGCACCAGTGCTGGTCTTCATTGCCTCGGCTGCAATTAACCTTATTGCCTCATTATCAAATGTGAGTTTAACACCATCCATATCAAACAATAATTGATATTGCTTAATTAATGCATCTTTTGGTTCTTGTAATATGCAAACCAATGCATCTTCATCAAGCTCACTCAAAGAACAGGCAACTGGAAAACGCCCTACAAACTCTGGAATTAATCCATATTTCACTAAATCTTCAGATTGGGCATGTGTTAGGATACTATTAGTTGATCTTTCACTCTTAGTTTTTAAATCTGCACTAAAACCAATTGAATTACCTTCAATTCTCTTACGCACAATTTTCTCTAACCCATCAAATGCACCACCACAAATAAACAATATATTAGAAGTATCAATTTTTATACATTCTTGCTGTGGATGCTTTCTGCCACCCTGTGGAGGAACATAGGCAACAGTACCCTCAATTATCTTTAATAAAGCTTGCTGTACACCCTCACCAGACACATCACGTGTTATAGATGGACCATCAGTTTTACGTGCTATTTTATCAATCTCATCTATATATATTATACCACGCTGTGCAAAATCTATCTTACTACCAGCAACCTGAAATAATCGTAAAACAATACTTTCTACATCTTCACCAACATACCCAGCCTCTGTTAAAGAAGTTGCATCAGCTATAGTAAATGGCACATCTAAAAATTTAGATAATGTTTGTGCTAGTAATGTTTTTCCACATCCAGTAGGTCCAATCAAAAGCACATTAGACTTGCGCAGCTCTACATTATCCAAAACATTATTAGCAGCTAGCTCTTTAGAAGGATTAAGCAATCTTTTATAGTGATTATAAACAGCTACTGCAAGAACTTTTTTAGCATAATGCTGACCAACAACATAACTATCTAAAACATTTACTAACTGCCTAGGCTTTAACAGTTTGTTTATACTTGATCCTTCCTTATCTTCTTCTTTAACGATATTCTTACATAACTCAATGCATTCATCGCAAATAAAAACTGTAGGACCAGCAACTAACTTAAAAACTTCACTCTGACATTTACCACAAAATGAACAGTACATCAACTCACCGTCATTTTTTAACATCTCTAACCATAGAAAATTAATTTAATACTATTAGTATAGCATGACAGTCTATCTGCTTTCAATAATTTTATCTATAATACCAAACCGTTTTGCATCCTCTGGGCTCATAAACCTATCTCTCTCCATAACATCCTCTATTACTTGTAGATCTTTCTTCGTATGATGTTGATAAATCTTATTAAGACGTTTTTTTAATGACAATATTTCTTCAGCATGTATTTGTATGTCAGTAGCTTGTCCTCTAACACCACCTGATGGCTGATGAGTCATAATGCGTGCATTTGGCAAAGAATAACGCTCACCAGCTGCACCACCAGCTAACAACAATGAGCCCATTGAGGCTGCCTGACCTATGCACAATGTAGATACCTTTGGTTTAATAAACTGCATTGTGTCATATACAGACAATCCTGATGTTACCACGCCACCTGGTGAATTAATATACATATAAATATCCTTCTCTGGGCTCTCAGCCTCTAAAAATAACAACTGTGCAACTATAACGCTAGCCATATGATCTTCAATTCCACCAGTCACGAAAACTATTCTTTCTCTTAACAAACGAGAGTATATATCATATGCTCTCTCCCCATGACTATTTTGTTCAACAACCATAGGTATAAGATTGTTCTCAAACATGCTCACAAAAGACCTCATTATCAAAATAATATATAAAAATAATAGATAAAAATAATTAAAACACTATAAACAAAAATTAACATCTAACTCACGTGTCATAAAATCTGTATCACCTTTGTGGGTAATACTAGTTCGAGCTACAAAATAATTCTTAAACATTACCTGTAGAGCTTTATAAGCCTTGTCACGTAATAATACACTATTAAATAAACCAAAGCATGTTGCACCACTCCCTGACATTGCGCCAAGCCTACAACCTTTTTGTGCTCTAATAGCATGAATTATTTCAGCAATCTCAGGAACCAAAGAAACAGCTGAGTCATACAAATCATTCTTAAATGTCAAAAAATTCTCCATAATAGAGCTTCTTTTAAAAATGCTAGATTTACTAAAATCACCAGTACGATTCTTAAATACATCACCAGCACCAAGAAATTTCATTGGGTTGATAAAAATAGCAGGAATGTTATTAAAATATGGAACAGATAACAAAACTTCCCCCACACCTTTAACTAAACATGCATGGTTCTCTAGACATATTGGCACATCACAACCTATCTTTTTAGCAATTTTATATAATGCATTATTATTAATACCAAGCTTATAAAGCTTTATCAGCATGCGCAACACTAATGCTGCATCAGCTGAACCACCACCAAGTCCAGCACCAACAGGAATATTTTTTTCAACCTGTATTGCCACTTTAAAATTACAGTCAAAATACTTACTAAGCTCCTGCACTGCTTTACTAACTGTATCTTCACCAACAACAATATCACTCTTAGAAGAACCAGTATATTTAACAGTAAACTTATCTGCTTTTGCTATCATAATAGAATCAGACAAATCAGCAAATACCATTAAACTCTCAAGTAAATGATAACCATCTTCACGCTTACCAACTATATTTAAAAATAAATTTACTTTACTGTATGCTTTGCCTTGAATAATAGCATTCATTTTAAACCTCTTTATTATTCATATTTTATATTTTCTATCTCATAAAGTCGCTCTCCAGCTGGCAAAGAAACACATACAATATCACCAACTTTCTTACCCAATACTTCTCTAGATAATGCAGCATCTATTGATATAAGACCATTACTAACATCTGCTTCCATTTGTCCAACTAACTTATATATGTGTCTTTTGCCACTATCCACTTCCCTCAAAGAAACCGTGGCTCCAAAAACAATATTATCAGATTCAATAGTAGCAACATCAATAACTTCTGCATCAGAGGCAATGCTACCTATTTCAGCTATTTTACGCTCTAGCATTTCCTGTTTTGCTTTTGCTGCATGATATTCAGCATTCTCTGACAAATCACCCTTGCTTCTTGCTTCAGCTATCTCTTCTGCAATTGGACGACGTTGAGATTTATATTCATCTAAGCGCCTTAATAGCTCCTCATAGCCATTAGTGGTCATAGGATTTGGCATATTGCCTCCTGAAAATTTTAATTATGAGTTATAGTAAAATTCAAATTCAATAGGATTAATTGTAGCTAATATTTTTTTAGCCTCAACATTTTTCTTAGCCAAAAAAATATCAAAATGTTCACTACTCATAAACTCTAATGCAAAAGAACGTGCATCATTTAATGCATTCAAAGATTCTGCTAGTGAATAAGGCAAGATATCCGGTGAATAAATATGCAAGTCATCACTAAAAGAAGCAGTGCATTCAATATCATTCACATCCAAGCCCAAACCCATTTTACCAGCTGCAAATACTGCAATAATTGCTCCATAAGGATTGCATATTCCATCAATAAAATTATACTCACACATAAAATTATCTGTATTGGGTATTCTTTTTCCAATAATCCAATTTATCTTTTTATTAAAACGCTTACCACCAAGTGACATTGGAGAAACAAAAGGACAAAGAGCACTTGACAAATTCACTATACTATTTGCATGATTTTCAATAAGATTTTTTGATAAACAATGTGAAAGAGTAATACCAGCACAGTTCTCATTTTTACTAAAGCCACTCATAAAAACCACACTTTTACCATATGCTCTAACTGTGTTAACAATAACCAATTTTAATAATTGTAAATGATCAGCCATTAATGTTAAACCATTAACTTTAAAACTAATTATAGCAGATGATGAGCTGTCTCCATTAGCGTGAGAAACAACATTAATACCAATTGATTGTGCAGTATCGGCAATTTCTGAACGCAAATCAAATAAATCATCCAACATAGCAAGCCCAGCAGTAGTGTTAACTTTATTATTATCACACTGCAAGTTGCCAAACATATCAGAATTATTGCCACACTCAATTTTATAAAATGAATTATATAATTTAGTGTCAAATGATATGCTATCAAAAACAGAGAATTGCAATGTTACATAAAAAAAATCAGACATACCAATAGGCATTCCTTTTTTTGCAAACAAATCACATGCACTACGCCAATCAAAATTATTAGAAGAGCTGGTATTGCAAATAAAAGATATAGTACGCTGTGTTGTAAATGGATTCATAAAACCAGTTGATAATACTGCTGAGAGTGTCAAGTTATCACATTTTATATTACTACCATCTAATTCAGCAAGATTGAAGGAATTAGTGCTAAAAACTTTATGCCGAAGATTTCCATCAAAGTCTGTAAAACATAAATCAATAAAAGACACTTCATGAGAGTTAATAGTCTTTGAGACTTGTTCAATGGATTTAAACACAAAAACCTCTTTACTAGTAGATATAAGATAATTGACAATCTTAAAAAGAGTAAATTAGTTCATCAGTTATCCTATCTATTCACAATTATATTATAATATAATTCATCTAATATAAATATTAAAAACAATTAGACTGACAAATCATATAACAAAAATTTACCTTTGGCAGTTATGCAATGCATTAATAGACTCTTACCTTTTCTGCAGATAAGTAGCTATTCACCACACCATTCTTCTTAACCAACATTGCACCACAGTCGTTAATTCCAACAAAACAACCAATACACTCCTGATAATCAGAGACATAAACCATCTTATTTAGACCCATTGCTCTTTGCATCCACAATTCTCTTAAAAAAATAAATCCATGCAACAACCATTCATTATATCTGCTATTAAGAAGTAGCACTAAAGATCTGCACATTGAATCCAGACCTGCACCTGTTGATCCAAGCATTGAAGCATCAGATGGTGCAGACAAAATATTAATCCCTATACCAATAACCACAAAATTTTCCACCATTTGTAACAAAATACCAGCAATTTTTTTACCATTAACCATTACATCATTTGGCCATTTATAGGAAATATCAAGATTAGAAAATTTTTGCACTAAATCACCTACTGCTATGCTAGCAACAAGTGAAAGAGATGATATGTTGTTAATATTACTTGGCAACTTCTTTACTATACTTAAGTATATATTACCTTTTGGTGAGCTCCAATATGACATATTCCTGCCAACACCTTTTGTTTGACTTGCTGCAAAAACTGCAAACTCATAATCTACAGCCATAAAGTGCTCTAAGGCAATATCCATTGTGCTTGAGACCTCATCATATATAAAAACAGGCATTCCATCAATTTCAAGCATCAACTCACACATCATTGGTTAAACTTATTTTTATTAACATAATTCACAAACATGATGAATAAATCACACAAATTAAATAGCAATATCAAGTAAATATCATATTATATACCCTTATTAAAAACAACATTCTGTCAGCCAATTCTACAATCTTACAAAACACTTCTAAGGGAAGACTAAAATTAAACTAAAATATATCAAATGATTACTAACGTAGAAGTGGCTGTATCAGATTCATAAGAAACCCACCATAACATACAAAAAATAAACACATTAATGATGTGATAAGCAATAGCCACCAAGATGATGATCTGGCTAAAATCAAATTATTATCAACATTAACTTGTAAATTTTTTGCAAAACATATAATAATCACTATTCTTATATAATAAGAACTTGAGACCACAATAAAAATAACTAGAAAAACAGCTAACATTGGACTATTTTCTACCACTAGATTTAATACATAAAATTTGGCAAAAAAACCTGACAATGGTGGAATAGCAACTCCTGACATTAGCAAAATAACAGCCAATACATTAGTCAGTGGATGCTGAACAGAAATTTCTAAATTAGATAATTCATAGTCACTACTATCTCTATTGCTTTTAGTTGATAGAGATATAAAAGACAGAAAGCCTAGCGTAAAAACAATGTAGCTAAATATATATAACATAATAACACTAAAGTAATTATTATTTACACTACCTAAGTTTTGATTTAAAAGAAATGCAATCAGTAACACAACATAACCCATATGAGCCACTGAGCTAAAAGCAACTAAACGTTTTAAATTTGATTGATATAGAGCTGCTAATGATCCTAAAATGATTGAAGATATAGCTATCAGCTTAAAAACAGAATAAAACATTACAGCTGCAGTCTGAAGCAAAGGAATTAAATGTATTAATGGTGCAATAATAGCCACTTTTGATGCAGTTGATAACAACACAGTCACAAACATAGGCGAACCCTGATACACATCTGGAGTCCACATATGAAATGGAACACACCCCATTTTAAATAATAAACCAGAAACAACCATTAACAAACCAAAAGAAAGCATGGATCCATTAGCAATAGATGAAAGCAAGCTAATTGGCATCTCAGTGCTGCCATAATTCACATAAACTATAGAAACACCATAAATATATATCCCTGAAAAAAAAGCACTGCTAATAAAATATTTAATACTAGCATCTATGGCAAATCTATTATTTTTATCTATAGCCATAAGAGCATAAAATGCAACACTCATTATCTCCAGCCCAATGTATAAAACCATTAGATCTTTAGCTATAGCAACAATATTCATACCAAAAATAGCCATCATAACAATAAAACCATAGCTTGAATGATGTTCCTTGTTAGCATATCTTGTCCAAGTAGGTAGCATATATGTACAAAACCCTATAAGCAAAATCAAAACCCTAACACTAACAGACAATCTATCAGTAAGGTAAAATCTATCAACTGTATTATGATGATTTAGCGCCAGCATACAACCCACAATAGCTAGCATGCTAATCATTGACAGAAAATCTAATTTTGCAAGTTGGATTTTATTTTTAAAAATTAATGATGAGATGAGCAGTAGTAGTGCAATACCAAGAACTGCAACCTCAGCCCACAGATCACAAACCATACCTAACACAAATAACCTCTAGTTTGGAATAAACAATAACTTATGCTCAACATAATCTTCCAACAATGTTAGAAAAAACTTAGGATATACTCCTAGGAACAATACTGAAATTGCCAATAACAACAATAATGAAATTTCCAGCTTGCCTATATCGCCACAAGCAGCATGACTAGTGCTTAAATTGCCAGTAAAAACTTTTTTATACAAATTCAACATATAAGTTGCACCAAGCACAAAACCAAATGCTAATAATATTGCAATCATTATCCTTTCTCTTCCTAGGCCAAGCACAATCAAAAATTCTGCAACAAATCCAGATGTACCAGGCACACCAATAGCAGAAAAGGTGAAAAATAAAAAAAATGCAGCTAACTTTGGAGCAATTCTAGCAATACCACCATAGTCATCCAATAGCTTGCCATGAATTTTTTGCTTAAGAATTCCAACACAAAAAAATAATGCAGCAGATGAAAGACCATGAGCAATCATCTGAAAAATTGCCCCAATTATTGCATTCACATTGCCGCTAAATAATCCAACTGTTACAAATCCCATATGTGATATAGATGAATATGCAATAATTTTCTTAACATCTTTTTGTGCAAATGCTGCCAATGCACCATATATAACAGCAGAAATACTTAATATATTTATATAGTTAACAACAAGCTTATTTATATCACTAAAAAATGGCACTATAAAACGCAACATACCATATGCACCAAGCTTTAGCATAATAGCTGCCAGAGCTGCAGATCCAATAGTAGGGGCATTTGTATGTGCATTTGGTAACCACATATGTAATGGCAGCATAGGTAATTTAACTGCAAAAGCTATAAACATAGCAATCCATACACATAATCTAATATTTGATGTTAGTGTAGCAATACCATTTTGTAACTCATTGACACTGCTAATACCATGTCCAAAATACAAATATACTATTGCAAGCAGTGCAAGCAAAGATCCAAATATTGTATATAAAAACATTTTAAAAGAAGCACTACTACTATCACTATCATTTCCCATTCCTACCACTATAAACACTGGGATAAGTGAAACTTCAAAAAACATATAAAATAATAATAAGTCAAGTGATAAAAAAGCACCTGTGGCAAATGATTCTATTAACAACAACATAGTTATATTCATGACAGAAACTTTAATAATGAAGCATGCATAAACTATGCATACCATAACAATAAATGAAGTTAAACACACAAGAGCAGCAGATACAGCATCAATACCAAGATAGTAGTTAAAAAAGAACAACTTCTTCTGCTCTAAAAAAAGCCACCCATCTGCAGCACCTTTCTGCTGTAACAATAAAAAAAAAGATAAGAGAAAGATTAGTAATGAGCAAATACAAACAATAGCACAGCCATATACTTTATGAGAAAAAATAAAAAAAATGGCCAAAATAATTGGCAACCAAACCATAAGTGACAGCACTGGAAAATTAGCAGAACTCACCAAAACGTTATACACCTTAATAAATAGTTATTGTACACAAAATTTAAAGCCTAACAACACAAATCATAAAAATAGCAGTGCCAACAATACCATGCCAATAAACATTGTAAATAAATAATAGTTTAATCTGCCTAAATGCAATAGATTTACTAACATTGCACAAAAATTAAACAACCAACTCACTAATTTAGAAAAAATACAATCTAAAAACTTAAGATCAATAATATTGGCTGCAAAAAATGACAAGTTTTTAAATCTCAACACAATAAAAAAGTTATATATTCTGTCCATTGATATAAATCTAGAAACTTTACCACTACTGACATCTGTTGAGCCTAAGATAAAGAATTTATTTTTATAGAACATAATATATGCCATCAATATACCTAAAATGCCAGTAAATATTGGCAATATCTTAACCACAGAAGTAGTGCTTTGCTTAGCATTCACAAGTGAAAGAATGCCAGAAAAGTATGAGCCATCAGTCAAACCAATAAGATCTAACATGGGAGAAACAAGCAACATACAAACTAATGCAATTGGAGAAAAAGACATCAAACAATCAACTAGATGCTTATTATTGTCTAACTGATTATTGCTGCCATAAAATATTTTGAAAACTACACGTAGCAAATAAAGTGCAGTGAAAAAAGCTGCAACCATGCCTACAAAAAAGAATAAAATGCCAAACTTAGAGTAGTAATAAACACTAAGCAACAAATGTTCTTTGGAAAAATAACCTGCAAAAGGAAATATGCCTATTAAAGACAATGAGCTTGTCCAAAAAAATATGCAAACTAGTTTATGGGTATTCCAGATACCACTCATGCTTCTAATGTCACGCATTCCAGTAATTTTAATCACAATACCAGCCGATAAAAACAGTAGAGATTTGGCAAAAGCATTAGTAACTAGATGAAACATGGCACCAGCATAATCATATGCACCACATGCCATCATCATATAGCCAAGCTGACTACATGTAGAGTAAGCAATAATTCTTTTAAGATCATTCTCTCTAAGAGCTACAATTGCAAAAGATAGTGCAGTTGCTGAACCAACCACCATAATTAACAAGCTAGCTATCACTGAAGATTTAAACAAGAATGAGCAACGCACTACAAGAAAAACACCAGATGCAACCATAGTTGCAGAATGAATCAATGCAGAAACTGGTGTAGGACCTGCCATTGCATCAGGTAACCAAGTATGTAAACCAATTTGAGCAGATTTTGCCATACAAGCAATAAAAATTAAACAGCATATTATATCTAAAATATTAACCTTGAAGCCAATCCAATGCAAAATATTAAAATCTTTGTCAATAATATCAGCAGCAATCAAGTTAAAATTTAAAGTACCAAAAACATTGTAAACTAACACTATTGCCAAAATAAAACATACATCACCAATTCTGTTCATTATAAATGCCTTAATTGATGCATTTGCTGCATTATTGCTATTTCTGTTAAATCCTATTAATAAATAAGAACTTAAACCAACCCCTTCCCATCCACAAAATAATTGCAACAGGTTTCCTGAAACAACTAACAAAGTCATGAAAAATATGAAAATCAAAAGCAACCAAAAAAACCTAGCACGCTCATCTGCATTTTCCACATATCCTATGCTATAAATAAAAACCACCAGCGCAACTGTATATACAACTAACAGCATTAACAAACTCAGCTTATCTAAATGCACTGACCAATCTGCACTCATGCTAATCAATGGCAACCATTCAAGTATAGTGTGCACATATTCACCACTTGACATAATGCCTTTGCAAAAAAAAATAATAGTTATGACAAAATTACATATAATTGCAAATAAAACTGTTTTAACTACATAATGCCCAACAGAACATAGCAAGCAAGCTCCACTAAGCATAATAAAAAACATAGGAATAAATAGCACTAAATCCACATATTGCATAACAACCTACTCAACACTAGGGTCAACTTCTATAGTAATGGTACTATTCTTTTTGTAGTAAACAATTATAATTCCAAGTCCAATAGCAACCTTTGCTGCTGCAATAGCTAACAAAAAAAAAGAGAATACTTGTCCTTCGGCCCTGCCACTAAAAGATGATAGTGAGGCAAAATTTATACCTGCAGCCAAAAAAATTAACTCTATGGATGCTAATAAAACCAATATATTTTTACTATTAATCAACACCCCAAAAACTGCAATGCTAAATAGACAAAATGATAGAATAGAATAAGCACCAAGTGAATTCAATGGAATGGCAATAATCCTTGGATTAGAAACAAATGCTGACATATCATTACTTAGCTGTACAAGTAAACTAACACTAGGCATAATAAACCCAAATAAAATATAATGATATTATACATACAAAACAGTAGAACAAGTACATTGAAAAATCAACAATCACAATCCACACCTTCACCAAATTTTTTGTCAATAAGCACAACTTTCCTAGTTTCTAATGCAACCAACTGATCTTTACGTTTTGACTTTTCTAGTACCAATGCAACAGTAGCACACATTGAAAGTAACAGTAAAACTCCTACAAGTTGGAGTGGTAAAAAGTATTTTGTAAACATTGCATACCCTATATGAGCAGTGCTAGTTTCTGAAGCAGTAGACCAAGATCTCTTAGTTAAATGAAATATATTTAAAAATTTCCACAGCAGCAGCAGCACTGGCATAGCGCAAAATAACAGTGGAATAAATGACCTTAAAACCTTATCTTTTGCATTAGACAGTGTAACCAAAAAAAGAAAAAGAATAGCCACTGCTCCAACATAAATTATCAGTAGCGTAAAAGCATAAAATTCAATGCCTATAGCAATCATTAAACATGCTGCTGCTATAAAAACACCAATTAAAGAGAAAATAGAATTAACTGGGTTGGTATGCATTACAACAAAAAAAGAAAATATCAGTAGAGCAAGTGCAAAAAAATAAAAAAAATATATCACTATAAAATATTAAATAAGCAAACATTAATAGTGCACTTATATCATGGCAAATATTCTAATGCAAATATGACTATTAAGTTAAAATTTACTTTTATGTGTAATAGTTTAATAGTTAGATTAGTGGTAAAAATAATTAAAGGAATTTTAATCATGCAAAGCAGAAAATTAGCTATATCAATCATAGAAATTACTATAGTTTTGGTTGTAATGGGACTTATTAGTGTATCTGTACTTACTGGTACTGCATTAGTTGAACAAGCTAAAGTTAGAGCTGTAAACAATGAACTTACTGGCTATCAAGAAGCATTTTATATATTTAAAGTATCGTATAATTGCATACCTGGAGACTGCAGTAATGCAACAACAGTTGTTCCACACGATGCCAATTGTTTAGCTGGAGGCACAGGTGGCAATGATGGTGATGGTAATGGAATGATAACAACAACAGCAGAAACAAGATATTTCTGGTGTCATCTTGCTTTATCAGGTGTAGATATACCAAACCTAACATATGGTACCGATGATAAAGTTGTACCAGGTAAAAATGTGCCAAAATCTAGAGGTGTTGGAGGTGGATATGCTGCTGCTTTCTTAACTAATGCAGGAGATACTAGTGCATTTTCTAGCAATGGCTTGATATTGTATAACATTCCTGATAGCACAGCACTTACAGCCTCAAATGCTCTATCAAATGATGTAACAGGTGCAATAACCCCAAACCAAGCAAAGGCCATTCTTAACAAATATGATGTACCCAAAGCAACTGAAGGTAACTATAGGTTGGAAAATGAAAATGGCACAGAAACTTGTTTCACCAATGCAACTGGTGTAGTTAAAACTGGCAAAAGTGCAGTATGTATACTAATCTATAGAATAGAGCAAGAGTAACACATTGTATACTTCTAAATATAATGCATGTTTATCTATGTTAAATCTGTTCAGTGCATATATCTAAGTAAATTGCCCCCCACCAGCATCCCACCACTAAACGCCTTGTTTATAGTGGTGGCTTTCTGCCTCATG